>JBJEHP010000122.1:0-10256 GCA_051876145.1 Coriobacteriales bacterium
ACGCTCATCTCGTAGAGGTTGTAGCCGTCGCTATTGCAAGACAGCTGATGGATCGTGGAAATCGTGTCGAGTCGACTTTGGCTGATCATGCGTTTCCTCCCGGTCGTGTCGGTGGGCCTGCAGGTGGAAGATCGACGGAGACGACTCGTGCTCTAGATGAGCACGCCGTCGCAATGGTCGATTTCGTGCTGGATAATCTGCGCGGTGAAGCCGGAGAACTTCTCGGTCTTGCCGGCGAGGCATTCGTCTTGGTAGCTCACGGTGATGTGCTTGTAGCGCGTGGCGGGGCGGATGCCCGACAGCGACAGGCAGCCCTCTTGGGTATCGTAGGGACCCGATTTCTCTGTGAGCTCGGGGTTGTACATGATTCGGGGCACGCCGCCGTCGTAAAAGGCGATGATGCGCTTTAGCTCGCCGATCATGTTCGCCGCCATCCCGACGCACGTCTCGCGGTGGGCGACGAGTGTGTCGAGCAAGTCGCGGGCAATGACACTGTCCTCTTGCGTGGCGGGGACGCTCTTGCGCGAAAGCAGGAATTCGATGTGGACGACGGGGCGTTCCATGGGGCTCCTTCGGTGGTTTGCCTTTTTGCCTCCATGATTCTACCGCTTCATTCTTGGGGGCCGTGCACGAGGGGCTTCTTCTGCCTGCCGCCTCCCCGTCGCATCCGCATGCCCGTGGGGACTGCGCTCTTAACGATGGGGTAGACTTCACGGTCGAATCTTGTTGCCGACGTGATGGGGATGACCGATGCAGGTATCGCTTGCGCCCATGGAGGGCCTTACCGGGCATGTGTTCCGGAAGGTACATGCCGAGTGCTTCGGCGCGCTCGACCGCTACTACACGCCCTTTCTCCCTCCGCCGCGCGTGAATTCGCGATTTGGCGGACGCTTTGCCAAAGAGGTCGACCCGGAGAACAACCGGGGGCTTGATGTCATCCCGCAGCTGCTCACCAAGAACTCGGACGAGTTCGTGTGGGCTGCGCGTCTCCTGGCGGATATGGGCTATGGGGAGGTCAACCTCAACTTGGGCTGTCCTTCCAAAACCGTGACCACAAAGGGGAAGGGCTCCGGGTTTCTCGGCCATCTCGAAGAGCTCGAGGCGTTCCTCGAAGATGCGTGCGCTCGGTCCCCTCTGCCCGTCTCGGTCAAGACCAGGGTCGGCGTGCACGACGATGCCGAGTTCGAGCAGGTTTTGGACCTGTATTGCAGGTACCCCCTCTGCGAGCTCATCGTGCATCCCCGCGTCCAGAGCGACCTGTATCGGGGCATCCCGCGCAAGGAGCTCTACGGTAGGGCGCTCGCGCGGGCGCCGTTTCCCGTTGCCTACAACGGCGATCTGTTCACCTGCGAAGACGTCGCATCGCTTGCATCGCGGTACCCGGGCACGCACCATGTGATGCTCGGCCGCGGGATTCTCGCGAATCCGGCGCTGGCGCGCATGGTCGGAGGCGGGCCGGCTGCCACCCGAGAAGAGCTCCTCCGCTTCCACGACGCGCTGTTTTTCGCCTACGAGCAGGAGATGGGCGGCAACGCGGTTGCGCGCATGAAGGAGTGGTGGTCCTACGCCAAGTTCGCGTTTGCGGCACCGGCCGCTGTTCAGCGAGCTCTCAGAAAGGCGAGAAAAGTCGACGAGTACCAATCTGCGGTCTGCCGGGTCTTTGGGGAACAGGAGCTTGCGGAAACCGCCCGGTACCTTCCCGGGAAGTAATGTGTCTCCCTCGGCATGCCCCGCGCCAATGCCGCCCCGGATTGCCGCGGGGCCTTGCAAGGGAGACAGATTCGGGGCCAAAAGCGTCGCCCTCGGTGCATTCCACGGCAAAATCCGGAAAAATGCGTGTCCCTCGGCGTGCTTCGCGGCATGCCGCGGCTTGCCTGCCGCGGGGCCTTGCAAGGGAGACGCGCAAATGGCACGAGGTGCCGTGGGTATCGTGTCATTTTGGCGCAAAGGGACACCCCGCTTTCGCCCTGCTCCCTCGGGTTATTGCGACGATACGGGGCGAGGGAACGCGCTCTTTCAATCGAGAAAGTGCTACCATGGAATCAAGCGAAATGCGCGTCCCTCCGAGCACGCGTTTTGCCGCTGAATAATGCCTCGGGGGGGGGTGCTCATTGCGGGGCTACATTCTCGATAACGTCGACCGGGCGATGCACGACGGCTGGATCCAGGTCTACTACCAGCCGGTGGTGATGGGCATGTCCCGCACGCTGTGCGGCGCCGAGGCGCTGGCGCGCTGGATCGACCCCGAGCTCGGCATGCTCTCCCCCGCAGAGTTCATCCCCGTGCTCGAGGAATCGGGCAAGATCTACGAGTTCGACCTCTATATCGTCGAGCAGATCTGCAGGGACTACCACCGCGTGACAGCCGCGGACGTGGACCTCGTCCCCGTCTCGTTCAACCTCTCCCGCGTCGACTTCCAGCACCCCGACCTGTTCGAGCGCATCGAGGAGCTGGTGCAACGCTACGAAGTCCCCCGCGACAAGCTCAACGTGGAGGTCACCGAGAGCGCCTTCGTCGCAGACATGGAGCTGCTGGGGCAGACGCTCTCCGCGTTCAGGCGCGGCGGCTACGAGATCTGGATGGACGACTTTGGCAGTGGCTATTCGTCGCTGGGCGTCCTGAAGGACTATGCCTTCGACGAGATAAAGATCGACATGAGCTTCCTGTCGAGCAGCAGCGAGAAGTCCCGCATCATCATCGAGTCCACGGTGCGCATGGCGAAGGCCATCGGCGTGCGAACGCTCGCGGAGGGAGTCGAGACCGAGGAGCAGTACCAGTTCTTGCGCTCCATCGGATGCGAAAAGGTGCAGGGCTACCTGTTCGGCAAGCCGATGCCGGGCAAACTCGTGAGTCGCTTCTGCAAACAGCAGGGGATCGGCTTCGTCACGTCGCGCTGGCGCAACTATTATGTCGCCTTGGGGCGCATCGACTACTTGACGGACGAGCCGCTCGCCGTGGTGGAAGACGACGGCCGAACGCTTAAGATCCTGTTCGCAAACGAGCGCATGAGGAGCATCTACCGCCGTGATGGCGTGACCGACCTGCACGACTGGGAACGTAGGCTCAATGCGCACGGAAGCCCCGTCCACAGCCTTCACCGCGACTTCGTCGACAACCAGTTGCACGAGGTCGGCGACACCCAGACGCTCACCTATCCTTCCGGCGGCCACTACATGCTCTTGACGGCGCAGGTGGTGGCGCGTTGCGAGAACCGCAGGATCTACCGCGCGAGCCTACAGTACGTGCAGATTGACGCCGAGCGGGAGAACCAGCGCCGCGCCGATATGCTGCGCAACCTCTTTTATGTTTTCAGGGATGTCGCCCTCATCGATTTCTCCGACGACAGCGTGGAGGGGCTCAAATCGTCGCTTTCCGACCAGCCCATCGGCAAGGTCGCGCGCGTCAAGGGGATTCAGCTCGTCTTCGACACGTGGACAACCGAGTTCGTGTACCCGGAGGACAGGGCGCGCTTCCGCGATTTTGCAAGAACGGACACGTTCGTCCAGCGCCTGAAGCGCTCTGCCGGGGGCATGCTGCACGGATACTTCCGGAGCAAGAACGTCGACGGCAGCTATACGTGGCTCCACCACGTCGTCATCTGCGTTCCCCGCACAAACTTCGAGCAGCTCTTATACGCGACGGTGGAGACGGGGATGGACCTTGCCGCTTTCTACCGCGTCATAACGGGCGAGCGGGGAGGTGCCGCCGAGCTTGCGGGCTCTTTCGCAGCCAATGGCGCGCCCGAGATCACCGACCACGCGCTGTGGCGGAGCCTGATCGAGGGCTCGTTCGTCAAGTACTTCTGGAAAGACCGCCAACGCCGCTTTTTGGGGGTGAGCCAGAAGTTCCTCGAATTCTACGGCCTCGATTCCGAGCGCGACGTGCTCGGCAAGACCGACGAGGAGATGGGCTGGCATCTTGATGTCGAGCCGTTCATGCAAGACGAGCTCGACGTGATCGAGCGCGGCAAAACCATCAACAACGTCAAGGGACATTGCGTCGTCCGCGGCAGGGTCCATGACATCATCGTCAACAAAGTCCCCGTGTACAGCGACGGAAAGATCGTCGGCTTGCTCGGGCACTTCATCGACGCGGAAGATTTGGAACAGGCCGACGAGGATGCTACGCGCTTCCTGGTCGAAGACCCGGTCACGGGGGTTGCGAACACCCGCGGGTTCATCGAGGGGCTGAGCGGTTACCTCGAAGAGCTGTGGAGCGGGGGCGTCAAGTTTGCGGTGATGAGCGTCTTCGTGAGAGGATACGACGAGTTCGCCAGGACGTACGGCAAGAAGGCTGGCGACGTTTTGCTGGCAGAAGCCGCAGGCGCCCTCCGCGACGTGTTCTCCACCAAAGCGATGATCGGGCGCTTCGCGAACGGCCAGTTCTTCGTGCTGCAGCAGTACGAGTCGGAGCAAGAGGTCCACGGCAACGCCGAGCGCGTGCAATGCAGCATCCGCGGTATCCACAGGGCGGGGGAGTGGCCGTGTACCTGCACCACCGTGGTCAACGTGCATCTCGCGAAAGGCGGCACGGGCAGCGACCGGATCTTCGCGTCGTTGCTGACGGGGCTCATCGACGCGATGCCTGTGGAGTAGGCCCCTCGGCCCGACGCGCGAGATGCGTGGCACTGCCACGGTTCCCATGCGATTAACGCGAGATGCGTGGCACTGCCACAGTTCCCGTGCGATTAACGCGAGATGCGTGGCACTGCCACCTTTTCCGTGCGCCCGTTGGCGCGCTTAGATTTCCTCGGATCCCTGCGTGCCGGCATACCCCTTGAGCTTGCCGCCGAACACGGGGAAGTAGCTGGAGTCACCGTAGGTCTCGATTTTCTCGACGTGCTTGAGGTCTTCCATGTCCTCCGCGGAAATCTCGAAGTCGACGTCGCCGTTCGCCTTCATGTGCGCGGGGTTGGCTGTCTTGGGCAGGGTGATCATACCCAGCTGCAGGTCGTAGCGGATGCAGAGCTGCGGCGCGGTCACGCCGTACTTCTGCGCCATCTCGGAGATCGCGGGGTTCTTCAGCGCCTCACCGTGGGCAACGGGGCTGTAGGCCTCCATCACGATGCCCTTATTCTGGCAGTACGCGATGAGGTCGAGCGGCGTGTTGGAGATGTGGCAGAGCACCTGGTTGACCATGGGCTTGACCTCGGCGTTGTCCCAGATGTTGTCGATGTCTCTTTTCAGGAAGTTCGACACGCCGATGGCGCGGATCTTGCCGGCCTTGTAGGCCTCGGTTAGCGCGCGCCACGCCTCGAGGTTGCCTTCGAAGTGACGGTCTTCTGACTGGTTGACCTCAACCCAGGGCTGGGGGCTATGGATGATCATGAGGTCGATGTAGTCCAGCCCGAGCGTTTCGAGCGAGCCGTCGATTGCTTCCACGGCGGATTGGTAGTCCTTGCGCTCGGCCGCGAGCTTCGTGGTCACGAAGAGTTCTTCGCGCGGGACGCCGCAGGTGCGCACGCCTTCGCCCACGCCTCGCTCATTCGCGTAGGCCTGGGCGGTGTCCACGTGGCGATAGCCCAGCTCGACGGCCTGGCGCACCGCTTCGGCGGCCTTGTCATCGTCGATGAGCCAGGTTCCCAGCGCGAGCTGGGGAACGACGACGCCATTGGAAAGGGTTACGGTATTGCTGTACATATGACTCTCCTCTTGTTGAACTATACGTTGGCGATGCGCTTCTCGCGCAGTTTCGCATAATCGGCGTCCGAGACGGGCTCGAGCCAGTCGGTGCCCGTGTTCGCGCCCGGGACCTCGATGGCCAGGTGCGAGAACCAGGAGTCCGGCGCTGCGCCGTGCCAGTGCTTGACCCCCGCGGGGATGCTGACCGCGTCGCCAGGCGTAAGCTCCACAGGCTCTTTGCCCTCTTCCTGATAGAATCCGCGACCGCCCACGCAGACGAGCACCTGCCCGCCTGCCTCCTCGGCGTGATGGACGTGCCAGTTGTTGCGGCAGCCCGGCTCGAAGGTCACGTTGAATACGGGGAGCCGACCTTCCACCACGGGAGCAAGGTAGCTTTGACCCACGAAGTAATCGCCGTAGGGGTTGGGCTCGCCGATGGGGAAGACGATCGAGTGCGCGTAGGCGTCTTTGTCGCTGGTCGCAGGGGCGCCGGCCTCGGGCTCGGCCGCCCATACTTCCTTCGCCAGGTTGAACGCCGCCCAGCCCTTGGGCCAACCCGCGTACATGGTCGCATGCGTGATGATGGCGGCGATTTCTTCCTTGCTGACGCCGTGGTTCTTTGCGTTGCGCAGGTGGTAGGCAAGCGACGAATCTGTCACTCCCGAGGCGATGAGCGCGACGACGGTGACGATGCACTTGCTCTTCACGTCGAGAGCCGGCTCGTTCCACACCTCCCCGAACAGCATATCGTCGTTGAGGTGCGCGAACAGGGGAGCGAATTCTCCCAGCTGGTCGCGTCCGGCGGTCTGGGTGATCTTTTCAGCCATGCGGTTCCTTTCAGTTGCATCGAGGTCTGCAAAGCGTGTCCATGCGTGCTTTACAGAGTCCTCGATCTCGAGTACGCTCGTACCGTAAAACCTAAACCTAACTTTAGGTCAAGGAACTTTTTTCGATTTTTTTGAGAGGGACCATGTACACGATCGGCCAAGTTTCGAAGATGTTCGACATTCCCGTCTCGACGTTGCGCTACTACGACAAAGAGGGGCTGTTCCCCTCGATGGAGCGGCAGGGCGGCATTCGCCGTTTCGGCGACGAGGAGCTCGAGGCACTGCGCGTGATCGAATGCCTCAAACGCTCGGGCCTCGAGATAAAGGACATCAAGCTCTTCATGCAGTGGTGCACGGAAGGACCATCGACCTACGTGCAGCGCAAGGAGCTCTTCGAGCGCAGGCGCGAGGCGGTGCTCGGGCAGATCGAGCAGCTGCAGAAGGCCCTTGCCATGCTCGAGTTCAAATGCTGGTACTACGACGTCGCCCTGAAAGACGGCAACGAAGACCGCCTCGACCGCATGCTGCCGGACAAGCTGCCCGCGCGCGAGCAGGCGCTCTACGACAAGGCACACAGCTAGGGGAGAGCGCTGCGCGCCACGCGTGAGATGTGTGGCACCGCCACCGTTTCCCGCGCACGTGGGAGCAAATGTGTGGCACTGCCACGTTTCCCGTGCATTTTGCAGCAAACGCGTGGCACTGCCACATTTCTCGTGTGACGTGAGGAGCGCTTTAGGCGACGAGGGCGTTCAGAACCGCATCGATATCGGAATCGAGCACGATCGAACGCTCGCGAATCTCTTTTGGCGCATATGCTTCGCCGTAGTTGATGCACGCGTACGTCGCCTGTTCGTTTTCCAAGGTCAGCCGCCAGAAGGGGTACTTGATGATGACGGGCGTGTTCATCCCCACCCCAAGCTCGAGGTAGAGCACCTTGCCGTCTCTGTGGGACTCGAGGAAGCTGGAGTAGCGTGCCGCGGCCTCGTGCCATCCGGCGTCCTCGACGAAGGTGTCGTCGGCGCGCAGGTTCATGCTCATGGGCCGACCGCACTTGGGACAGGTCGGCACGAGCTCGCTGAGGACGCGCATGTCGCGCTGCTCTTCGACCATGCGTTTGACCACTTCGTAGTTGTCGTAGGTCGCGTCGTGGCAGGGCTTGCTGCACTGCCACAGCCCGTAGTCGCCCTGAGTGTAGAAGAGCCGCTCCTTAGGGAATCCCGCGAGCTGGAACTGATGGTCAACGTTGGTGGTGAGCACGAAGAAGTCCTTGCCTGCCAGCAGGGCGAGGAGCTTTTCGTACGTGTCCTTTGGCGCGGGCTCGTAGCGGTTGTGCCAGATGTAGCGGCTCCAGTAGGCCCAGTGCTCTTCAGGGGTCGCGTACGGGTAGAAACCCGCCGAGTACATGTCGCTAAAGCCGTACGTTTCGATGAAGTCCGGGAACAGTCGCTGGAAGCGCTCGCCCGCGTACGTGAACCCCGCGGCGGTGGAAAGGCCCGCTCCCGCGCCGACGACCACGGCGCTGGCGCTCGCAATGGCTTCTTTCAGGCGCTCGATCTCATGTTGTTTTTGCTGGCTGGTCATGTTCCCTCCTGCTTCCTGGAATGCCGCCGCTTTGCCTTGCGCCGGCACTCGCGCGCGCCGGGTGCTCTCTGGTGGAGACCCGGCGCGTTTGTGCTCGCGTTTGTTGCCGATTTTACTTGCGGACGACGCTGATGCGCTCGTTGACGTGGTTGCCGGATTCGATCTCGTCCACGACGGCGATGGCGTAGTCGGCGTAGCTGATGACGGACTCGCCGCGCTCGTTGAGTGCGAGCTCCTCACCGCCGAGCAGGTAGGCGCCGGTACGCTCGCCCTCTGCCTGGAAATCAGCCGCGGGGGAGATGTAGGTCCACTTGACGTCATCGCGCTTGCGCAGCTCGGCGAGCGCCTTGCCCATGGCCGTTGCCAGCGGCTTGAAAGCGTCGGGGAAGTCGGGCGTGTCGACGAGCGCGGTCGTGTGCGAGGGGTCGACGAAGAGCGAACCCGCCCCGCCGACGACAATCAGGCGCGTGTCGGAACCCGAGAGCACGTCGCACAGGTGCGCGAGCGTGGTGGAGTGCTGGTCAAGCGTCTCGGGAGTCCAGGCACCGAAAGCGTCCACGACGGCGTCGAAGCCAGCCAGGTCCTCTGCGGTGAGGTCGAAGAGGTCCTTGACGACGGACGAGGTGGCGACGGTGCGGTTCTCGGAGCGGACGAATGCCGTGACGTCGTTGCCGCGCTCGACTGCCTCCTTGACGATGAGGCTTCCTGCCTTGCCGTTTGCTGCGACGACTGCGATTTTCTTGGTCATGGTAAGTTCCTTTCTCCAGGCCGCGTCGTTTGCGCGACCGTTTTTCTTGACAGCAAGAATAGTAGGAACATGGCGTAGAATAGGGAAGTAGGTACAATATAGTGCGGTAGGTACCTATAGGTAACCAATGATGGTGACCAGCTGAAATAGAGGAATGTCTATGGAGAAACAGCAGTGCGAACTTGCCCTTGAGGCATTGCCCGCGTGCCCGGTCGAAACGACGCTCTCGCTCATCGGCAACAAATGGCAGGTGCTCATCATCAGAGATCTCGTCGCCAACAAGACGATGCGCTTCAAGGAGCTGCAGCGCTCCATCGGGAAGATCTCGCAGAAGGTGCTCACGTCAAACCTGCGCACTATGGAGGCGCAGGGGCTCGTCCACCGCGAGGTGTTTGCCGAGGTGCCGCCGCGCGTGGAGTACTCGCTCACGGAGCTGGGGCAGTCGCTCAAGCCCGTGCTCGACGCCCTGCAGGCTTGGGGTGAGGAATACAAGAAGAGCCTGGAGGCGAGCGAGTAGTCATCACGCCCCGTGCGTGAGATGCGTGGCACTGCCACCGTTTTCGCGCGATTTGCAGCAAACGTGTGGCACTGCCACAATTCCCGTGCGTCTTGCAGCAAATGTGTGGCACTGCCACCGTTTTCGCGCGACGCGCTATCCTTGGACCGCAGACCTCACCAAAGGAGACATTTCATGACCTCACGCGCGCAGCGCAGCGTGCCCACAAGCATCCAAGTCCATGGCGCACGCGTCCACAACCTCAAGGGCATCGACGTCGACATTCCGCTCAACCGCTTCGTCGCTATCGCCGGCGTGTCCGGCTCGGGCAAGAGCTCGCTAGCCTTGGGCGTGCTCTACGCCGAGGGCTCGCGCCGCTACCTCGAGGCGCTTTCCACGTACACGCGCCGCCGCCTCACGCAGGCGAGCAAAGCCGCCGTCGACGAGGTGCTCCACGTGCCCGCCGCGCTCGCGCTCCACCAGCGCCCCGGCATCCCCGGCGTGCGCAGCACCTTCGGCACCTCGACCGAGCTGCTGAACAGCCTGCGCCTGCTCTTCAGCCGTGCGGGCAGCCATTGCTGCCCCAACGGGCACCCCTGCCCGCCCACCATCAACGTCTCGCTCGAGCGCCCGATCGTCTGCCCGGAATGCGGCGTGGAGTTCTATGGCCCCGGCGCCGAAGAGATGGCGTTCAACTCGGGCGGCGCGTGCCCTACCTGCGGCGGGACCGGCGTACAGCGCATGGTGGACGAGTCGACGCTCGTGCCGGACGAGACGCTCACCATCGACGAGGGCGCGGTAAAGCCCTGGGGCAGCCTCATGTGGAGTCTCATGGCCGACATCGCGCGTGACTGCGGCGTGCGCACGGACGTCCCCTTCAACCAGCTCACGCCCAAAGAGCGCGAGTTCGTCTTCCACGGGCCTGCTGAAAAGCACCATCTGCTTTACCACAACGAGAAGACGGGCACCGCGGGCGAGATGGA
>JBJEHP010000123.1:0-2001 GCA_051876145.1 Coriobacteriales bacterium
TATACCTGGCCGAATAAAACCAAACAGGAGCGCCGAGTAACGTACGTGATGAATTGGTATGACGGGCAGACGCAGACCACCTTCCTAGACGCCTTCTTAGACACGAGAGAGACTCTCGATTTGAAAGGCGAATGGTCGGAGAGCGGGAGGTATACCGCTACCCACTACAAGCAGAATGTTGATGGCAGCTGGCCTGACGTGGCTACCAACTCCACGAGCCTGTCTGGGGGTACGTGGTACTTCACCGACAAGTACAACGGATTTACTGTCGACTCGTACCGTTTCAACAATGGAACCTGGCAGCCGGCGACTTCCGGGTCCTCGGTATCTATTGCGGGCAACCTTCAGGTCCGCTATAGCCGCAACTCCTACACACTGTCGTTCTACAACTACAACACCACCAGCAAGGAAGAGCGGGTCAAGTACGAGGATTCCCTCGCGAGGTTTGCGAGCGATATCCCCTCTCGTCCCGAGGGGCTCGACGCTGCCTACCAGTTCCAAGGGTGGTACAAGGACGACGCCCTGACGCAGAAGTTCGACTTCGCCTCCGAGACCATGCCGGCGGCTGGCCTCACGCTGTACGCGAAATGGGCCGCGCCCGACCAGACCGCCACCACGCATCTGTCGATGGCGGTATCCGGCAGCGATACGGTGAGCTTCGACATAGCGTACGGCTCCAAGATCGACCCTGCTCAGATGCCCACAGTCAAAGACAGTAACGGCAACGTCGTGTCGCAGGGTGACGACAGCCTGGGCGTTGTCACGATGCCCGCAAATACCGAGTGGGCTGGCTGGGCGACCCGCGAAGGCGACAGCTTCGTCATGTTCAACTTCGATTCGGAAATCTACTCGGCTCTTGAGCTGTACCCGTATTGGATCTCCACGGACAAGTACCTGGTGAACTATGCGGCAAACGGCGGTGCGGGCACGGTTTCCGATGAGTCTTCGTACGACCTGTCGGTGCAGGCGCGCGTCGCCTCCGGCGAGAGCCTGACTGCGCCGGTTGGTAAGGTGTTCCTGGGGTGGAGCACGTCTCCTGACAGTACGAGCGCCCAGTACCAGCCGGGTGACTCCATCACAGTATCCGACCTGGCAGATGCCAGCTCGCGCATCGTGACGCTGTATGCGGTCTGGGGCGGTACCCCTGCGATAACGTCGCTGACCTACCGTACGAACTATCCCGCAGAGGCTGGGCTGACCGACACCAGCAAAGAGTCCGTCGTAAATGTCGAGAACAACTACGGCGGTGGAGCGACGGGGCATACGGCAGGGTCGCTCGTAACCGCGACGCCTGAGGAGCTTGGCTTCGAAACCCCCGACGGATATTACTCCACCGGATGGAGTGACGGCACCAACATGATTGCCGCAGGCGAGAGCATCGGCATAGACAACCTGTCCGCAAACGTGCTGACGGCGCAATGGTGCAAGAAATCCGAGCTCGCGATCACCGTCACGGGAGCGGTCGATAGCAAAACGTACAATGGAAAGGAGCAGTCGGTTTCCGGATACTCTGTCACGTATGCGCTCGACGGCTCCCCTGTCACGGCGTTGCCCGATGGCCTGACCCTGAGCGTGTCGGGAGAAACGGCTTCTGGTACCGATGTCGGAACGTACGAGACCTCGATGACCGGAAACGTCTCCATTTCTGGCAGCAATGCATACAAATATAAGGTCACCACGAGCGTGAGCGAGGGTTCCCTCACCATCGACAAGATGGCGATCGAGAACGTCGGCGAGAGCGCCAGCAGGACCTACACCGGCTCTGAGATAGAGCTCACCGGGATTTCCTGGGCGACGGTCGCCGAGGGCCAGAGCATCTCCGGACTGACGTACTCCGCGAAGGGGACCGCCGCCGGGACGTACGACGGCGCGTTCTCAGGCGAAGCGAAGGTCGTCGACGCGAGCGGCGTCGACGTCACCGCCAACTACGAGATCACGAACACGCCCGGCGCCCTCACGATCGGCAGGGCCGCCGAGCTGACCGTCCACGCCACGGGCAAC
>JBJEHP010000123.1:2101-10229 GCA_051876145.1 Coriobacteriales bacterium
TACGAGTCCGTCGCGGTCGAGTGGGCCGACGGCGCCCTCACGATCGGCAGGGCCGCCGAGCTGACCGTCCACGCCACGGGCAACTCCGCGACCTACACCTACGACGGCACCGAGAAGTCCGTCGAGGGCTACACCACCGACGCGCCCGCCGACGTCGCCGTCGAGCTGGCCGCCGGCAAGTCCGCCCGCGCCGCCGGCACCGAGGCCGGGACCTACCAGATGGGGCTCACCTCCGCCGACTTCTCCGCGTCCTCCCCGAACTACGAGTCCGTCGCGGTCGAGTGGGCCGACGGCGCCCTCACGATCGGCAGGGCCGAAGGCCTCGCGCTCAGCGCAGTTGGATACGAGGGCACGTACGACGGCGCCAGCCACGCTGCCAGTGCCACTCCGTCTGCCGCGGGGTCAAAGGTCGAGTGGAGTACCGACGGCGGCGCCACCTGGACTGAGGAAACCCCGTCCGCCACGGACGTCTCAGAGCTGGCGGTCCAAGCCCGCGCCACCAACCCCAACTACAGCAACACTGCAACTGCCAATACGATCCTGAAGATCACTCCCGCCGAGCTGACTGTCACCACGCCGTCCGCCTCCAAGGCGTTCGATGGCACCCCGCTGATTAAGGCCGACGGCGCCACGTACGAGGGCCTCGTCAACGACGAGACGCTCTTGTTCGAGGTCACTGGCTCTCAGACCGAGGTCGGGACGAGCGACAACACGTATGAGCTGACGTGGAGCTGCACCGCCAAGAAGTCCAACTACCGCGTGGCAGAGAATCTTGGCAAACTGACCGTCAGCGATGCCTCTGTCAGCATCACCAAGTCGCTTGATAATACTGGATCCGGCAATGATGGCTCGTTCCTCGCTGATGATATTGCATGGTTCACCATCACGGTTACCAATCTTGGCGAGGACACACTTTATAACGTGGTGGTCACCGACTCGCTGCGGCCCGACTGGTCCGAGACCATCGGCAGCCTGGCCCCCGGCGCGGGCAACGCGGTCACCTTCGGCGTCTCCTACGAGGTCACGCAGGCCGACGTCGACTCCGGCGGCCTCGCCAACGTCGCCTACGCCGACCCCGAGGGCCCGGCCGACCCCGTCCCGACCGACCCGGTCCCCGTCCCGACCGACGGGACCGCGTCCGTGAGCATCTTCAAGACGCTCGACAACGAGGGGTCCTCGCCCGACGGCGCTTTCGTCGCCGGCGACGTCGCCCAGTTCACCATCACGGTCGTCAACGACGGCGCCGTGACGCTCCATAACGTGGCGGTCACCGACTCGCTGCTGCCCGGCTGGTCCGAGACCATCGGCAGCCTGGCTCCCGGCGCGGACAACGCGGTCACCTTCGGCGTCTCCTACGAGGTCACGCAGGCCGACGTCGACTCCGGCGGCCTCGCCAACGTCGCCTACGCCGACCCCGAGGGCCCGGCCGACCCCGTCCCGACTGACCCGGTCCCCGTCCCGACGTCCGAGTACGTAGACATCACCATCACTGCCAACGACGCCTCCAAGCTCGTCGGCGAGGAAGATCCCGTTCTGACCGCAACTATCAGTGGCCTTCCCGCGGGCGTTGAGGGCGTCACCTACACGGTGAGCCGCGAAGCGGGCGAAAATGCTGGCACGTACCAGATCGTTCCGGCGGGCGAAGAGCAGCAGCTCGGATCCGACGGCACGCTCTACCGCATCTCCTATGTGCACGGTGTGTTCACCATCACGGCTCCCGATGCGCCCACGCCGCCCACGCCGACTCCGCCCACGCCCACACCGCCCACGCCTGGCACGACCGTCACCGTGACGACGGCTCCCACGACTCCGGCGGTAACCTACATCGTCGCAGCTCCGACGCCCGCTGCCCCGGCAGATGACGGCCTCGTGACGGTGGACGAGAACGGCACGCCCACCACGCCGGCCGAGCATCTTGACTGCTGGGTCCACTGGATCATCATCCTGGGCACGCTGCTCGCTTCGCTGTACTACATCGGCGTGGTGATCCGTCGCCAAAAGAACATCAACTTCCTGCGCGCTGTGGCAGGAAAGGGCAAGAACGCTTAGCTGATTGGCACGGGGGCGGCGCCTGACCGCCGCCCCCCACTACTAAAAAGGAGGTTTGAGATGAAAAAGATCAACTGGCTCATCGCAGTCGTTGCCGTCGTCGCAGCTGTCCTGCTCGTCATGCTGTACTTCGCGCTTGGCTTCCAGCACGTAGACAACTACCTCGACGTGTACCTCGGCATCCTCTGGGTTGCCATCATCGCCGTTTTTGCCGGCATCCTGTACTGGCGCGAGTCCGTGCGCAAGCGCCTGATCAGGCGGTTCTACATCTCGCCGGCGACGGTCTACAACCCCGAGTTCGGCGGGGCCCAGCGCGCTGATGCTCTCCCGCAGAACACCGCAGAAGAGTTCGACCGCTTTGCCGCCGACGTGTATGCGGCGCTCGAGTATGGCTTCGAGGTCGCGGATCGTCCCGAGAGCTACGACCCCAAGTACATCGTTGATACCAAGCGATTCCAGGCGCATCGCGACAACGACAACAAGCTCGTGGTCGACACCTGGGAAGGCACGCTTTCCAAGTACCAGGTCAACGAAGACGGCAAAGAGCAGATTCAAGAAGTCGCCCAGTACAACGACGAGTACGAGCTCGTTGACGCGCTTCGCAGGAACCAGGTCTTCGCCTAGCGCGGGTCAACAGAGACTACAATGCGAAGAGGGCGGCCATCGGGCCGCCCTCTTCGGTTTTCTCGCATCTTTTTTCGCGGGAGCTATACATGCCCGCATCCTGTCGGGTTATACGCGGCGCCGCACGGCGTCCGCATCGAGGCAGTTGCTCAGGACAGTGTCCTTCGTGATCTTGCCCTCGTTGTAGAGCCTGAGCAGGTCGCTGTCGAAGGTGCGCATGCCCGCCTGGCTGTTCGACTGGATGACGTTGGGAATCTGGTGGATCTTGTTCTCGCGGATGAGGTTGCGGATAGCGGGGTTGGCGAACATGATCTCGAACGCGGGGATGCGCTCGGTGCCGTCGACGCTCGGCAGCAGCTTCTGGCTGATGATCGCCTCGAGCGTCTGTGAGAGCTGCGTGCGCGCCTGCTCCTGCTGCGCGGCGGGAAAGGTGTCGATGATGCGCGTGATGGTTGCGGCGGATCCCAGCGTGTGCAGCGACGACAGCATGAGCTGGCCCGTTTCGGCGGCACGCATGGCCACCTCGATGACGCTTCGCGTGCGCATTTCGCCGAACATGATCACATCGGGGTTCTCGCGCAGCGCCGATGCCAAGGCGAGCTCGTAGCTCTCCACGTCGGTCGCGATCTCGCGCTGCGAGACGAGGCTCTTCTTGTGGTTGTGGACGAATTCGATGGGGTCTTCCACCGTGATGATGTGGCCGCAGCGTGTCTCGTTGATCTTGTCGACGATGCAGGCGAGTGTGGTCGACTTGCCGTTGCCGGCGGGTCCCGTTACGAGCACGAGTCCTTGCTTGAAGTCGGCGCAGCGCATGACCTCTTCGGGGATGTTGCTCGCGGTGGCATCGGGGAGTCCGAACTTGATGACGCGCAGCACCGCGGCAAGCGTGTTGCGCTGGTAGTACACGTTGAGCCTGAAGCGCCCGATGCCTGGAAGGGCAAACGAGAAGTCGTCGTCGGTGTGCGGGACCTCGTCGTAGTGGGGGATGCGCTTTGCGAGCACGTAGATGGCCGCGATGTGCTCGCGCGCCATGTCGGGCGTGAGACGCTCGCCTTGGGGTTGGTGCGTTTCGCCGACCTTGAACGTCACCGGCGCGCCGGGGATGAGGAACACGTCCGATGCGTTGCCGTCTGTTGCCTGTTTGAGCAGGGCAGTGACCTGCTCGATATCTGCATGTCCGTCTGCCACGGCTGCTCCTTTACTCGTAGACGCGCACCTGGTCCCACGACTGCACGTCGTAGGTGCCGTTGCCGTACGCGATGGTGATGGCAAGTGCCGGTTTGCCGGCATCGTCGGCGTCGGATGAAGAAAGCCCGCTTGCCGAGATGCCGGTCTTTCCGATCGAGCTGGGCTCGGTGCTCACGGCAGCGGGGGAGACGGGCTTGCCGTCCACGAGGTAGACCCGCGCGTGCCCGCCGTCAACCTCGCACGCGTCGGGGAGCGCGGCCTTGGGGTCCTCTCCACTTTGAAGTGCGGCGTCGAGCGTTGCCACAAGTTCCTGACCGGCCGAATCGTTTTGGTAATAGGCTTCGGTTCCGTCGATGTAGGCGTTGGTTTGACTCAAGTTAGCGTGTGCCGTCTGGTACGAGAGAAGGCCAAGCGCCGCCAGCGCAACGGTCGTGATGAGCAGCAGCAAGGTCAGGCTTCCCGTGCGGATGGAGTTCTTGTTCACTGAACGCCTCCTTCCGCCGCGCCATCAGAGACGTAGTGCTCGCTCGTCAACGTGTAGGGACGCGAGCCCGCCTGATCGGAAACGGTGATGTCGGCGGTGTAGAGCGTGCCGGCGCCTGTGCTCCGCGAGCTGATGGCGACGTTTGCGTGCATGGGCGACCCGCTGACAAACTCGACGTCCGCGTTGACCGCTGCCCTGTCGGCGCCGGAAAGCTCGCCTTGCAGCACGGCGGCAAGCTCGTCGGGGCTGGCCGACGACTGGAACAGCTCGGCGACCTGGCGCGCCGTTGCCACCTCGTCCATGCGGACCTGCGATTCCTGCGTGGCGACGTAGGACTTCACAAAGAACTGCACGACGATGCTCAGCACCACGAAGAGCATGAGCACGACGATGACCGTCTCGATGTAGAACGCGATGGAACGTCCGCTGCCGCCTGTCTCGGGTGGGCGCGACTTGATGGGCCTCATCGCTCATCACCAGCGCTTCGCAGCGAGACGACGACCGTGCCCACGTCCGTGGTCACGGTGACGCGGCTATTTGAGACGTCGGCGGAGAAGCTCTCCAGCTTGGCGATGGGGACGGCGGATTGCGGGTCGAGCGCATTGCCGGCGGCACCGTACTCCTCGACGAGCCTGCCGTCGGACAGGTAGATGGACGTGGCGTTGCCGTCGCCCGTGGCAATGCGCAAGACGTCGCCTTGCGGGCCGGCCACCACGCTCACCGCGCCATTCTCGTCGTTTGCCTTCAGGGCAGAAGAAAGGTAGCCCTCCACGGCGCGCAGCTGCGTTGTTGTGGCGTTGGCGCGCGTTGCCGCATCGTAGACGCGCACACCGAACACGATCGCGACGAGCATGAGCAGCATCACGACGGCAAACAGCAAGAGCGTCCACACGTGCCCACGGTTGGAGCGGCGGCTACTTATCACGGGCGAGCACCTCCACCTGGGGCATGACGTTGGAGGCAAAGCAGTTGTACGTCACGATGTAGTCGTTGTGGTTGATCTTCAAGCCGTAATCGTCTTCCAGGTGCGCGAGCGACGACGGGTAGCTCCCCTCGATGGCAAAGCACTGGACTGCGGCGTCCACGACCTCGGCCTTGATGGTGCCCGCGCTCTGCTCGGCCATGTCCGCGGAGACGCGCACGATGGCGGACCACGCGACGAGCACGATGACGAGGGCGGCGATGACGAGAATCACCGCGCGCAGGGTATGTCTGCTGGCCGTGCGCATCGATTACCCGATGGCGCCCAAGACGCCCATGAGCGGGATGATGATCGCGATCAGCGAGAGCGCGACGGCAATGGTGAGCAATGCCGCGCAGGCGGGCTCGATGATCGAGACGACCCGGTCGGTGCGCCGCGCCGCGTCTTCGCTGATGAGCGAGGTCAGGTAGGAGAGCGTCTCGTCGTAGGTGCCGGAGCGCTCGCCGTTCACGAGCATACGCGCGTACAGCGGGTCGAGCACGTTTTCGGCAAGCGCCGCCTGGGCAAAGCTCTCGCCGTCGTGGATGCGCTTCAGGCACGCGTCCAGACGTGTGCGCAGCTTCTTGTTGCCAATCTCGCTCGTGATGCTCGAGAGCGCGTCTTCGGTGTCGATGCCGGATGCGACGTAGGTCGAAAGCGAGCTCATGACGCGCGACAGCGCGCTCGCGTACGAGGCCCTTGCGGTAAAGGGCAAGGTGTCGAGGACCTTCGAGACCGTCGTCGTGCGGCGGCCAAAGTAGACCAGGCACGCCCCGACCAGGAAGAAGACGGCGACGATGAGCACGAGCGCGACGGCGACGTACGAGACGGCCTGCGCGGCGCTCGCGTAGCCGAGCGAGGTCGGCGTGATACTGCCGGCCATGGTCATGTACACGTTGGAGAAGATGGGCAGCACGGCCACCGTCAAGACGAGCAATACGCCCGTCATCAACAGCAGCAGCACCATCGGGTAGATGAGCGCGGAGCGCAGGCGGTCCTGCAGGCGCATCTGCTCGAGGTAGTAGTCGGAGAGGGTGAACATCGTCTGCTCGAGACGCCCGGCGCGGTCTGCCGCCTCGACCATCTTGACGACGTGGACGGGAAAGGCGCCGGTCGCGCGCAGTGCCTCGGACAGGCTCTTGCCGTGCTCGATATGCCTGCTCACGGCCTCGACCGTGTTCGCGAATGCCCCCTTGCCGCTGTCTTCGGCGACGAGGCGCACGGCTTCTGGAGTCGAGATGCCCGCCTGGTACATCATGCCCAGGTTCTCGCAGAACAAGGCGACTTGCTCGTGGTTCAGGTGCTCGTTCAAGAGCTGCTCCTCTCCCGGTGGGAAACACGACTATTGTATAATTCGCAAGGTGGTGTGGCAAAAACGGGGTCTCGTGAAAGGAGGATGGATGATCAGGGTTTCCATCTGCGACGACGACCAAGGCGACTGCCTTCACGCCGAAGAGCTCACGCGCAAGTTCATGCAGCTCAAGCACGTGGAAAACGTGAGCATCGACACATTCGACAACCCCACCGACATGCTGGCAGAAATCGACGGGGGCAAGGTCTTCGACCTCATCTTGTGCGACATCTACATGCCCGGCCTGCTCGGCACCGAGGCCATCCAAGAGCTCCGCGACAACAACAACGACGTCCACGTCGTCTTCCTCACCACATCCGCCGACCACGCCTACGAGGCCTTCGGGCTGCATGCCGACGGCTACTTGGTCAAGCCCTACACGATGGACCAGTTCTCGACCGTGCTCGGGCGCGTCTTGGCCGCCATCGAGAAGGAGCGCCGCGCGTCGATTCCCATCAAGGCGCGCGACGGCCTGTACCGTCTGAACTACGACGATATGATGTTCGCCGAGACGAGCGACCACGACCAGGTCATCCACCTGCAGAACAAGGCGACCGTCTCCACGCGCAGCTCGTCTCAGGCGCTGTTCAGCCGCCTGGCGCAGGACCGGCGCTTCTTCAAGGCGGGCAGCTCCTACATCCTCAACCTCGACAATGTTCGCTCCATCCAGGGGCGCGATGTGACGTTCGTGAACGGCGAGGCCATCACGGTGCCCGCACGCAGCCGCAAAGAGCTGGAAGACGCGTTTTTCGACTTCTCGTTCGAAGGTATGTAGCACATGCCCGGCTTTCTCTTCGAGATGTGCGCGGTCCCCGCGATCATCGTCGCCACGGCCGACGTCCTGTCCGCGCAGGTCGGGATGACGGAGTATCCCGCCACGTGGCACGTGGTACTCGAGGTGCTTCTGAGCGCGCTCGTCTCGGCGATAAACACGGCAATCCTGTTCTTTCTGGGAGTCGACGGGCTGACCACGCTCTGCTCGGCCACCCTGTACCTGCCGCTCGCGCTCAAGGGGCTGCTGTTCCGCAAGTACAGCGATGGCCGCTTCATCTTCTCGCTCACGAGCATCGCGCTGTTCATCCAGTTCGAGGGGTGCCTCTCGCTCATTTGGTTTGGCATGAGCGATCGGGGCCCGCTGCTGTTCACGGTCTCGCTTTCTTGTCTCTCGCTCGTGGCGATCTTGCTCGTGCAGCATTTCGTGCGCGACCTGTACCGCTCCATCCAGGAGAAGATCAAGTCCGGGTGGGTCGTCTACAGCTTGCTCCCCATCGCAGGAAACGTCTTCGTCCTTGTGTGCTTCTTGTTCTACCGGCACATGGAGCTGTATATGGTGCTCGTGCTGACGGGCATCGCGTTTCTATTCGCCTTCATCTCGCTGGGTACGTTCTTCTACTTTTTCAAGCGCCTTTACGAGTCGGTCAACCTCGAGGCGGACGTCCTGGCCAAGCACGTCGAGAAGCTGCTGGCCGCC
>JBJEHP010000124.1:0-2706 GCA_051876145.1 Coriobacteriales bacterium
GCCTTCGCGAACAGGCCTTTCTCGATGCCGGCGTCGTACTGCTCTTTGAGCGTGCCCTTGAGAGCGTCGACCATGGCCTGGTCGTACACGGCGTAGAACTTGCGGTCGTCGAAATGCGCAACCTGGTAGTAGATGTCGTGCGTCTGGCCACCCTCGTTGGCAAAGCGCTCGCCCTGCGTGTTGATCCACATGGCGTTCGCGCTGATGAGCTTGGACTGCCCAGCGGCGACGGGGCAGTTCAGAATGCCGTTGGTGCCGCCGTGCCCGATGTAGCCCGCGCCGATGTCGAAGCCCATCTGGATGGTCTCGCCGGTGCAGCCCACGCCGACCTCGGTGTAGACGCCCTCGTAGTCGGGCATGTATTTGGCGATCATGTCGTCGTTGCGCGCGAAGCCGCCCGCGGCGACGATGACCTTCTTCGCCTTGTATTGGTACAGCTTCTCGGGGCTCCTACGTGCGAGAACGCCGACGACGGCGCCGTTTTCGACGACAAAGGACTCGGCTGCGGTCTGATAGTGGAACTCGACGCCGACCTCGTTGGCTTTCTTCGCCATCGCAGTGACGGCAACGTTTGCGTTCGCGTCGATGTTGTGGCCGCGCGGAATCGTGTCGACGGACTTCTTCGAGACCTTCTTCTTGAACGGAACGCCCAGCTCGACGTTGAGCCAGTCGATCGTCTCGCCAAAGTGGTCGGCGCAGAACTTCTGCATGTCGTAGTCGAGCTTGTCGCCGCCGCGGCTCAAGAAGTACTGCAGCAGCGCCTCGGGCGTGTCCTCGATGCCCTGCGCCTTCTGCAGCTGCGTGCCCGCGCCGTACAGCGTGCCGATGGCAAGCGAGCTCGACCCGGCGATCCAGCCCATCTTCTCGATCAAGATGACCTTCGCACCCGCCTCGCAGGCCTGCTCCGCCGCGGTGATGCCGGCAGCGCCGGCACCGATGACGAGCACGTCGCAGTCAATCGTCTTGCTCGCCTTCTGGTTTGCCTCCATCTCGTCGATGGTTTATGGCGCACAGCCCATCAGCGCGCTCAGCGCGGAAATGGCACCCGCGCCCGCAGCGAGCTCGACGAACCTGCGCCGGCTCATACTTCGATTGCTCATGCTTTGACTCCCCTTCCCTTCTTGCTAGTTCCCTCGTGAATGCCAGCGCGAACCTCCCGTCCGCACGGCACACTTCTATCCCAATGTATATATTAGGGCCATCGGCACCCCAAAGCTGCGGGACAGACGCTAGAATAGGGTCCTGACCTGCAAAATCACCCGAAACGGGTACGTGCGAAAGCGGGTTTTTGGTGATAATTCGCACGCTAATCGGCTTTGGAATGGCACGGATAATCGGCAATACGGCACGGCGCTCCGACGAATGGCCGTGTGAGGATGGGGATGGCGCACGAGCGCGATGACAGGGAACGGAAAGATACTCGACAAACTGGCGGCGGCCTCGCCCGGCGGGGCGTACCTGTGCCTACTCGGCCTCGCCGCGACGCGCGTGTGGTTTCAGACCTCGCTCTACGGCGCGTACGTGCACAGCGACAACGGTCTGTTCTCCGTCCTGTGCGACGTGCCCTATGGCATCGCCCTGCTGCTGATGGCAGTGCTCGCGAACCGCTTTGCCCCAAGCCGCGCGACGGAGCACAAGGTTCAGCTGACCGGCTTTGCCGCCATGACGGCGGCGGGGGCGCTGCTGTGCGCCGCTGAAGTGCTGGGGCACCCCCAGCTCATGAGCATCGCCGTGCTCTTCTCGGGCATCGTCGCCGTCTTTGGCTGGGCCACCTGGATGCCCGTCTACCGCCGCCTCGGCCTGCGCACCGCCCTGCTCTACGTGTTCTCGTCGATGGCGCTCGGGTCGGTGGCGGGATTCCTCGTCGGCTTTGCGCCGCCCGCCATCCGGTTGATCGTCGCCACGCTCATGCCCCTCGTCGCGTTGCTCTGCCAACGAACGGTTGAAGGGCAGCTCGACTGCGAGCAGGCGCAGGCGCAGGCAGCGCCTCGCACGACGTCGCTCTCGCGCGTCTACGACGACGAGCCCTGGGGGACTGCGGCACGCATCATCGCCGGCGTCGCCGTGTTCTGCTTCGCGCTCGGCCTGACACGCGGGTACCCGCTCGGCGAGTCGGTCGCGCTCGCCCCCGCAGAGCGCATCATGCACCAGCTGGGCGTCGTGGTCTTGAGCGCGCTCGTCATCTGGTGGACCCTGATCCGGGAAAAGCGCCTGGGGGCGTCTGCTCTGTGGCGCGTGCTCGTCATGCTGATGGGCTGCAGCGTGCTGCTGCTCACGGTGCTTCCCGCACGGTACTGGGGCATCGCGATCGCGCTCGCGAACCTGACCGACACGTTCATGATCGCCGTGCTGTGGATCACGCTCCAGGATATCTCGAGTCACACGTCGCGGCACCCATACACGATTTTCGGGGCGGTATGGTCGGTGCGCATCCTCGCGCGCGCCGCGGGACGCGGGTGCATGATCGCGTTTGGCCCGATACTCGGCGGCAACGCGGCGATAATCGGGCTCATCGCGTTTGCCGTGTGCGCGACCGTCGCCATCATGTTCACCGACGACATTCCCAAGAACAGGCCGCTGTTCCAGTACGACGACCTCGTGGCGGCGTCTGCGCAAGACGAGGAGGCAAAAGCCACCGTTATCGAGCAGGAGGCTGCCGAGCAGCACGTGCAGCCCGACGTGGCAGGTGTTGGCGACGGCGACAGC
>JBJEHP010000125.1:0-2702 GCA_051876145.1 Coriobacteriales bacterium
AGACGCTCTGAACTGATTGAACGAGTTCTCACGGGGCTATCAGCGGGCATGATCGGCTGTGCGAGACCAGCACGCACAAGTTGTCCTCGAATAACTAGTGAGTTTTGACAACCTCAGCTCTGCACATCCCACGCCCCCCCCGCGCAGCGCCCCGCCGCCTACACGAGCGCGACGGCGAGCAGCGCCGAGATGATGCCGACGATGGCGAGCGGGATGCACCCGTCGATAAACGCCGCGCGCCCCTTGAGCGCGTAATAGAGCGTGTAGCAGACGACGTTCACGATAAACGCGACGCCCAGCACGAGCACCAGCATGATAAACGACGCGCCGGTGATGGCGTGCAGGCTCGCGATGCCGTTGACCGTGGAGACCTCGAGCGCCATCCACCCGACGATGAGCGCGAGCTCCGTGGTGACGGAGCGCTTGGCGAGCCAGCGCGTGCCCACCATGAGGACGAGGTAGAGCACGACGGCAACCGCGAGGATGAAAAACGGCGGGATGGCCATGGGCATCTGCACGAGCGCGACGACGGTGACCGCCACCGCGGCAACGCCGGCAATCGCCGCGACCACGATGCACGCGATCCCTATGGCACGCAGCGCGCCTTTTGGCTTGTTGTCGACATCGCGGAAGAACACCGTCCACCACGCGAGGTAGAACACGGCGCAGGCAAACAGCAGGGCATGCCCCCAGCCGACCTGCGACACGAGCGCAATGCTGTCCACTACCGCACCTCCCTTTCCGGCGCCACGATCACGTCGAGCGCTCCTGCAAGGATACCAACAGAGTAGGCGTCCGCCTGGTAGCGCTCGCCGTCAATCTGGACGGGCGGCGCCTGGTCGAACGAAACCTCGAGCGTACGCGCGGTCCTGATGTCGATCCCCCTGAACTTCTTATGATGGCCGTTTTTGGCCCGGAGAAAGATCAGGGCACCCTTGAGTGTGCCGATGGGCGCATGCGCGATGCACACGTCGAGCAGCCCGTCGTCCAGACGCGCATCGGGGCACACCTTGAAGCCGCTGCCATAGCTCGGCCCGACCTGGACCGCCATCAAGATGAGCGCGCCGTGCTCGGGCGCGCCGTCGTCCACGCGAAGCGTGAAACCATAGTCGCGCTTGTGGTGGAACAGCTGGTCGGCACAGCTCGCCGCGTACAGCCGCAAGCCCGTCGTGCCCGTGCGCAGGCGGCGTTCCTGCGTGTCGAGCGCGATGCCCGCATCGAGCCCGAACGAGATGGTCTCCATGAAGCAGACGCCGTTGCAGGTTCCCACGTCGGCGTTGACGACGCTGCCCGTGCACAACTGCGCGACCGCCTCGTCCACCGAAAACGCCATCCCCAAGGTGCGCGCGTAGTCGTTGCCGGAGCCCATGGGGACGACGCCCAGCCTGGGGCGTTCGTCGCGCGCGAGGCTCATGAGCCCGTTACCCACCTCGTGGATGGTCCCGTCTCCGCCCACGCACACGATGGTATCGTAGCCCGCGCTGTTGGCAGCAAACCCGCGCGCATCGCCCGCCGCGTTGGTGAACACGACGTCGACCGCCGTGCACGCCCCCTCCCGCTCGCGCAGGAGACGCTCGGCGCGCAACGCGGCGTCGTAGCCACGGCCCAGCTGTGCCGCGGGGTTGGCGATGACGAGTGTCCTTCCCAGCATGACGATTGGCAGGCTACCTGAGCACTTTCGACAGGCGCATGATCAAGCCGGCGGCAATGCAGGCGACCACCGACACGGCAAACGGTATCCACCAGGTGAACACGCCGGGCAAATCGCTCACGTTCATGCCGTAGAAGCTGAACACGATGGTCGGGATGGCCATCACGAGCGTGATGACCGTCAGGCGGCGCATGACCTGGTTGACGTTGTTGTTGATGACGCTCGAGAACGTGTCCATGGTGCCCTCGAGAATGTCCGTGTAGATCGTGCACATCTCGATGGCCTGCCTGAACTCGATGGCGACGTCGTCGAGCAGGTCGGTGTCCTCCTCGTACATGCGGATGACGCGCCCCTTGTTGATGCGCGTGAGCATGGTCTCGTCCGCCTTGAGCGAGACGGAGAAGTAGACCAGGGAGTTCTGGAAACCCAGCATCTTCATGAGCTCTTCGTTGCGCATGGAATCGCGCAGCTCGTGCTCGGATTTGGTGAACTGGCGCTGGATGTTGCGCAGGTAGATCTGGTACCCGTGGCTGATGTTGAGCAGCATCAACAGCAGCAGCCTCGTGCGCTGGTTGGTGTTGATGCGCTGCAGGCGCTTGTTGACGAAGGTGTCGATGGTCAGATTGTGCCTTACGGTAACCGTCACGAGCATATCCTGCTCTGGCAGGAACAAAAACGTAAGCGGATGGGTATCGTACTGCACAATATCCGGGCTCTTGGTGTCCACGGCATCTTCGACGCTCGGGCAGTCCACGATGACGAGCGTCTGGCGCGTGTCGTCGTCGTAGTCGACGTGCGGCCGCTCCTCGTCGTCGAGGGACGCCGTCACGAACTCGGGGACGATCCCCAGCTCGTTGCGGAGCCACTCGCGCTCGTCGTTGGTAGGAGAAACTACGCTAATCCAGCACCCGGGTTCGGGTTTCGTGATTTGCTGCGTACCGTCGGCTCCCGTCTTGAAGCATTGGATCACAACACCCTCCTTCGGCTGTGCATTGGCTGTAAGCAGGCTCCATTGTAAGGCTCTTTACAGGTAAGATAACCCAAGATTATG
>JBJEHP010000126.1:0-10096 GCA_051876145.1 Coriobacteriales bacterium
TCATCGTCGGCCTCGTGCTCGCGGGCGTCTCGATTTCCGTGCCGTTCCTGTTCGTCAAGAACTTCATCGCGCAGGGCAAAGAAGACGAGTTCACGCAGGCGGAGTCGGGCGCGGATGACGGCGCTGCCTTTGCCGATGCGGGCGCTGGCGACACCGTGGCGTTTTCCAGCCCGGCAGACACCGCGCCGCTGCGAACGAAGAAGCCACGCAGTCGCAAACGCGCCGCTCAGACCGAGCCCATCGACTTCTCAGATGCCTACGACGGAACACAGCAGACCATTGACCTCGGGGCAATCGACGCCGACGGGCAGCTCGCTGATGACGCCTCGAAGACGGTCGATCTTTCCTCGTCCAAGAAGCATGGCGCCAAGGTCTCGAAGCCCTCGCGCCGTTCCAAGACCGTCAAGCTGGACGATGCGCAGCCGCGCGTCGATCCCAACGGCTTCGTGTTGCCGCCGCTCGACATCTTGAAGATCGCAGGACCCAAGCGAAACGTGCCGGTCGGCGAGCTCAAGCAGACCGCGTCCCTGCTGCAGCAGACCCTGGGCGAGTTCAGCCTGCCCGCGCGTGTCGTGGGCTGGCAGGCGGGCCCGACGGTCACGCTCTATAAAGTCGAGCTCCCGAGTGGCGTGCGCCTTGCACGCCTGGTCGGCCTGGCGGACGACATTGCCCTTTCGCTGGCGGCGTCTTCGGTGCGCATCGCTCAGATTCCCAATACTTCGCTTGTCGGCGTCGAGATTCCGAACAAGACGCGCACGAGCGTGCTTCTCGGCGACATCGTCGAGGCTGCCGGCCCAGCCCCGCTCGAGATGGCCATCGGCGAAGACGTCGACGGCAACAAGATCTGCGTCGACCTCGCAAAGATGCCCCACCTCCTGGTCGCCGGTACTACCGGTTCCGGTAAGTCGATCTCGCTCAACGGCATGATCATGACGATGCTCATGCGCGCGACGCCCGACCAGGTCCGCATGATCATGGTCGACCCCAAGCGCGTCGAGTTCTCGCTCTACAACGGCATCCCGCACCTGCTCGTCCCCCCGGTCACCGAGCCGAAAGAGGCGGCGAGTGCCCTCAAATGGGCCGTCGCCGAGATGGAGCGCCGCCTCAAGATCTTCGAGCAGGTGGGAGCCAGAAACATCGGCCTCTACAACGACATGATCCGCAAAGGCGAGCTGACCGACGACAACGGAGATCACCCCGACGAGCTGCCCTACATCGTCGTCATCATCGACGAGCTTTCCGACCTGATGATGGTCGCGGGCAAGGAAGTCGAGGATTCCATCGTCAGGATCTCGCAGCTCGCACGTGCTGCGGGCATCCACCTTATCGTTGCCACCCAGCGTCCGACCTCCAACGTGGTCACCGGTATGATTAAGGCCAACATCACCAACCGCATCGCGCTCACCGTCTCGCAGGCGGTCGAGTCACGCGTCATCATCGACCAGGCGGGTGCGGAAAAGCTCACGGGCATGGGCGACATGCTGTTCGTGAGGCCGGAGTGGAACAAGCCCAAGCGCATACAGGGCTGCTATGTCTCGGAAGCGGAGATTTCGTCGGTTGTCGAGCATCTCAAGCAGCAGGGCGAGCCCGAATACCATAATGAGATTCTCAAGCAGACCGTCGGTTCGGATTCGGCTGGCTCCTCCTCGGGGGGATCAGCTTCCGAAAACGACGATCCGCTCATCTGGGAAGCTGCAGATGCCGTTGTCGCCGCTGGGCTCGGCTCGACGTCTATGCTGCAGAGGCGCCTGAAGGTGGGTTATGCACGCGCCGGCCGCATCATGGACCAGCTCGAGCTCAAAGGCATCGTCGGCCCGCAGGAGGGTTCGCGTGCCCGTGACGTCCTCATCGACACGGTGGAGGACCTCGAGGCGCTCAGGGCCTTCGAAGAACAAGACCAGGAGACGAGGTAGGTATGCCTCAACAGCATGTCGGATCGATACTCCGATCGCGAAGAGAACAACTGAGGATTCCGTTGCAGAAGGCCGCTCTGGACACGAACATCCGCGAGCGTGTCCTCGAGGCAATCGAGAACAACGACTTCAAGAACTATCCGCCCAAGGGACATGCGCGCGGGATGATCTCGTCGTATGCGCGCTACCTGGGGCTCGACCCGCACCCGGTGCTCCGTCAGCTCGAAGATGACTGGGCGCGCTTCGAGTCCTCTTCGGAGATGGCGAAGAGCGCCGACAGGACGAGGCGCGGTGTCGGCCGCTACGGCGAGCGCGTCAACGCCGACGACAAGCCACTGCCGCGTGGCGCGAACCGACCAGGTGGCCAGACACGTGGGACGCGCCGTCGCCGTGCGAGCGAAGAGGCACCCGACAGCAAGCTCAGCGAGAGCCTGCAGCACGAACTCGCCGCCGAGCAAGACGACCGCTACAAGAGCGGCACGGTGAAGGTCGTGGGCACGCGCCAGACTGGCTCCTTTGGCAAGGTGGGCTCCCCGCGCGCTTCAGCTGCGGGTTCTGCCCGCGCGCGCGGCGGCGAGTTCTCGCGGCCCGCTTCGCAGCCGCGGTCCGGTCAGCCCGCCCGCCGTGGCGCGCCTTCGCGAGAGGACGGCCCTTCGTCTGCCCCAACGCGCACGGCGCGCCCTGCGATGCGCTCTCATGCTTCGAGCCGGCCTGCTGCCGCCACTTCTCCCTCGAAATCGGGAAAGATCGAGGTCGATGGCGAGGAGCTGAGCTTTTTCAGCACCGGAGATACGGGCAAGAAGACCGCGCGCAGGAAAAACCACGATCGCCGCATGGCCAATGCGAAGAAGGCCGCAGAAGCCGAGCCGAAAAACATCTTCGACCGTGCCCTGCGCGCCCTCAAGGCCATCTTCTCCGAGCGGCGCACGCGTGCCATCGCCATCGCCCTCATCACGATCGTCGTGCTCATCGCCATTGCCGCGGGCGTGCTGATCAGCACTGCGGGCAGCTCCAACAGCGGCGTGATCGAGGTGCAGGGCGGCGTCCAGGATACGACCACCACGACAAAGGACTCGAACACGGCGACGGCCACCGTCACCACGACGAACGGCAACCCGATCAACATCAAGATCGAGGTGGGGGAGGGCAAGACCTCGCTCATCAACGTGACCTACGATGACGACAACGCCTACAGCGGCACCGCAGTCGGTCCCTGGAGCCGCGAGTTCCTCGTGACCTCGTCGCTTTCCGCCACGTTTGGCACACCCGATGCCGTCACGGTGACCGAAAACGGCAAGGAGGTCGAGGTGAGCAAGAACGACGACGGCACCGGCAGTCTCGACCTGACCATCCAGACTACCTCGAGCAACACGGTCAACAGCGCCGATTCATCTAACTAGCAAGCGCGGTGCACGCTGTGCGCCGCATCAACCTTTTGGAGGTTTCATGGCAAAGGAAAATAGCTTCGACATCGTGTCGGAGACCGACGCGCAAGAAGTCGAGAACGCGTTCAACAACGCCGTCAAGGCACTCAAGCAGCGCTATGACTTGAAGGACTCGGGTGCCGAGCTGAGCTACGACAAGGCGTCGAGCACGCTGACCGTGCTGGCTCCGAGCGACTTCGTCAGCTTACAGGTCATCGACATCCTGAACACGCACCTCGTTCGTCGCAAGGTCGACCTGAAGTCCGTCAGCTGGGGCAAGCCCGAAGACGCGTCGGGCTCCATGATCAGGACCAAGGGCACCATCGTCCAGGGCATCGAGCAGGACGTGGCAAAGAAGATCAGCAAGGACATCCGCGACCAGAAGTTCAAGGTCAAGGTCCAGATCGAAGGGGACAAGCTGCGCGTTTCCGGTCCCAAGCGCGACGTGCTGCAAGAGGTCATCGCCTTCCTGCGCGACAAGGATTACGGCATGCCGCTCCAGTTCACGAACTACAGATAGGAACGCACGTGCCGCAGAACATGAACGTCGCATTCGTCACGCTCGGATGCGCAAAAAACGAAGTCGATACCGACAAGATGAAGGCGCGGCTCACCGCCGCGGGCTTTTCGATGGTGGACGATCCCACGGAAGCCGCCCTCATCGTGGTCAACACCTGCTCGTTTCTGATGAGCGCCGTCGACGAGGGCCTCGAGGTCATCTTCGACCTGGTCAACCAGCAGGCAGAGCGCCCAGTCAAGGCCAAGATCCTCGTCGCGGGCTGCATGCCCGCCCGTTATGGCGACGACCTCGAATCCGAGCTGACCGAGGTCTCGGGTTTCCTGAGCGCTGCAGACGAGGAAAACATCGTCGAGAAGGCGGAGGAGCTGCTGGGGATCGATCCGTCGAGCCTTCCCGCCGGACTTGCGGCCCACGGTGCGAGCATCCGCAGCAACGAGGGGCCCAGCGCGTACGTGAAGATCTCCGACGGCTGCGACCGCTTCTGCTCGTACTGCATGATTCCCTATATCCGCGGCCGCTATCACAGCTTCACGCAAAAGCAGATCTTCGACGAGGTCGCCGAGCTCGTGGAGGGCGGCGTCCGCGAGATCGTGTTCATCGGCCAGGACACCGGGATCTGGGGACGCGACCTTTCTCCCGCCCAGTCGACTGCGCAGCTGCTCGACGCGGCGGCCTCCGCTTTTCCCAACACCTGGTTCAGGCTGCTGTACCTGCAGCCTGCCGGCATCAACGACGAGCTGCTGTCCGTCATGAACGCTCATGACAACATCTGCAAGTACCTCGACATGCCCCTGCAGCATGCCGACGCCGACGTCCTCAAGGCCATGAACCGAGAGGGCTCTCCTGCGGAATACCTCGACGTGCTCGAGCACGTGCGGGATATGGTGCCAGGTATCACGACGCGCACGACGTTCATGGCAGGCTTCCCGGGCGAGACAGACGAGCAGTTCGAGGAGCTCCTCGATTTCGCTGAAGAGGCACATTTCGACTACGCCGTCGTCTTCCCGTACTCGCAGGAAGACGGCTCGGCTGCCGGCAGCTTCGATTGCCAGCTCGACGAGGACACGAAGGTCGAGCGCGCCCAGCGCCTGCTCGACGTCTGCGATGCCGTCGGGCACGCGAGCATCGCGCGCAATGTGGGCAAGACGGTCCAGGCGCTCGTCGAGGGCTACGAGCATACCGATGCGGGTGTCGAGGCACTTGCCCGCTGGCAGGGCCAGGCCCCCGAGGTCGACGGACAGATCCACGTTCCCATCGCCTCGGAAGACGTGCTCCCCATCGGCACCGTGGTTCCGGTCACGATTACCGATAGCTTCTACTACGAACTCGAAGGAGAGCTGGCCTAGACATGGATGCAAGCAAGCAGCAGACGGCGAAACCCCGGGTCTGGACTCCGGCGAACATCGTGACGCTCGTCAGGATCCTGCTCATCCCCATCTTCGTGGTCGCGTTGCTCTCGCCGTGGCCGGAATGGCTCCCGTATCCCGAGTTCTGGGCTGCCTGGCAGCCGTGGATCGCCGCATTCGTGTTCGCGGGCATTTCCGCGACCGATGCGGTCGACGGACACCTTGCCCGCAGCCGCAATGAGGTGACCGACCTCGGCAAGTTCATGGACCCGCTCGCAGACAAGATATTGGTCTGTGCCGCCATGCTCGCGCTTGTCGAGCTGCAGGCATTTCCGTCGTGGGTCGCGCTCATCATCATCGCGCGCGAGTTCATCGTCTCCGGGCTGCGCATGGTCGCCGCCGCGCAGGGCAAGGTCATTGCGGCGAGCTACTACGGCAAGGTGAAGACCGTCCTGCAAATCCTCGCGATTCTGCTCTTCATCGTCAAAGACACGCTGCAGATCAAGCTCCTGGGCGGCGGTATCGCAACGGGATTCACGATCTTTTCGTGGGTCGTGCTGGGCGCGGCGGTCGTGATGACGCTTGTCTCGCTGCTCGACTACTTCAACAAAACCAAGGACCTGCTTGGCTTTGGCTCGAAGAAAGAAGCATGAATATGTTACTCGATGAGGAAAACGAGGCACTTGCCGCAGAGGTGCTCGAGCGTGCACGTCAAAAGGGCGTCACGGTCGGCACGGCCGAATCGTGCACGGGCGGCCTGGTCGCCGCGACGCTGACCGCCGTTCCGGGCTCGTCCGAGGTTGTGCGCGGCGGCGTGGTGAGCTACTGGGCCGAAGTCAAAAAAGACGTTCTCGGTGTCCCCGCAGACGTGATCGACACGTTCGGCGTGGTGAGCGAGCAATGCGCGCAGGCGATGGCCAAGGGTGCTGCCAAGGTCCTGAGCTGCGAGTACGCGGTTTCGACGACGGGTATCGCCGGTCCGGGCGGTGCCGAGCCGGGTAAGCCCGTGGGCACGGTCTGCTTCGGGCTGCACACGCCCCAAGGCGAGCGCACGCTCACTACCTGCCAAGGGGACTCGCGTGCAGAGGTCCGCAGCCTCGCCGTGCGCACGGCGCTGCAGCTGCTTTTGGATGAGCTGTAGACTTCTGCTCTTTGAGCTGCGCGGGTCTTGGATAGCTCGGATGTTGCTCGTAACGACGTCTTGTCTGGCTCGGATTCGGCTCGTACCCACCTCTGTCCCAGCTCTCTGAATTCACGGTTGTTTGAGGGTGGTTTTGGCTGCTGAGCCGCGGTAGAGTCACCTCGTTCGCTGCGTTCGGACCACTCGAATTGACACCGAACACATGTTCGATTAGCATGCAGTCAACATGTCACCGTCAGGTAATCGTCGCTAGATCGGAGCGTTTCCATGGCTCGTGCCAAAACAAACAAGATCGACTTCACCAACGTAAGTTCAGACAACATGCTCAAGGTCACCGAGGAGCAGATCAACAAGAAATTCGGCCAGGGCGCCATCATGAAACTCGGAGACAGCTCGATTATGGACGTCGACATAATCCCCACGGGTTCGCTCGCGCTCGACGCCGCCCTCGGCATCGGCGGTGTACCGCGTGGCAGGATCATCGAGATCTACGGCCCAGAGTCCAGCGGCAAGACCACACTGGCCCTCCAGATTGTCGCCGAGGCCCAGGCGCAGGGTGGCATTGCCGCCTACATCGATGCGGAGCACGCCCTCGACCCGGTTTACGCCGCCCGACTGGGCGTCGACATCGACGAGCTTCTTATCTCGCAGCCCGATACCGGCGAGCAGGGACTCGAGATCTGCGATATGCTCGTGCGCTCCAACGCCGTCTCCTGCATCGTCGTCGACTCGGTAGCCGCCCTCGTCCCACGAGCGGAAATCGAGGGAGAAATCGGCGACAGCAGCGTCGGCCTGCAGGCGCGTCTCATGAGCCAGGCGCTCAGGAAGCTCGCAGGCTCGCTTTCGAAGTCCAACACCACCTGCATCTTCATCAACCAGCTCCGCGAGAAGATCGGCGTGATGTTCGGCAATCCCGAGACCACCACGGGCGGTCGCGCCCTCAAGTTCTTCTCCTCGGTGCGTCTCGACATACGTCGTATCGAGACCATCAAGGAAAAAGGCGAGGCTATCGGCAACCGCGTCCGCGTCAAGGTTGTCAAGAACAAGTGCGCGGCTCCGTTCAGGCAGGCCGAGTTCGACCTCATGTACGGCACGGGCATCTCCCGCGAGGGCAACATCCTCGACATGGGCGTTGAAGAGGGCATCATCGCAAAGTCGGGCTCTTGGTACACCTACGAGTCCGACAGACTCGGCCAGGGACGCGAGGCCGCAAAGGCTACGCTGCAGGAAAACCCCGCCCTCAGGCTCGAGATTGAGAACAAGGTGCGCGAGGCCATTGGGCTGCCGGTCGACACCTTCGACGAGGACGAGACCATCTCGCTCACCGGCGAGGGCCAAAGTGCCACGGGCAGCGTGACGGACTCGGAAGTCGAGCTCTCTGACGGCGAGAACGCGTAACGTAGATGCAGGCAGTTTCTTTGAAGCGCCACATCGCCGTCATGGACAAGATCACGGCGCTTTCGAATGTACGTGAGCGCAGCCGGAAGGAGACCCGCGAAAGGCTCGCCCGCTCGGGGTTTTCCGAAGAGGAGATACAAGACGGCATCGATACGGCGTTGCGCGTCGGCCTGATCAGCGACGAGCGCTATGCCCGCTCATTCATCAGGGGCAAGGTCCATGCTGGATGGGGCAGGGAGAAGATCGTCCGCAGACTCGAGGAGTGCGGGGTAGACTCCGCCGTCATCTCGGCGTGTCAAAACGAGTTCGCCTCGCCCGAAGAAGAGTACGAGCGCGCGCTTCACGAGCTCGAGAAACGCTCTTGCCACGCCGCAGACCCCTACGCCTCCTACATGCGCCGTCTCCTCGGCAAGGGGTACTCGCATGAGGTATCCAGACGCGCGGTGCATGACTACCTGTCGCGTTCCCACGGCAACGCGTGAGCGTCATATTCGCCAATGAGGGCAGAGGAAGTGAAGGTGATGTGCTAGCATGTTTTCTGGCATTCATCACCTTCACTCGTTTTTTTCGAGTTGTTATTTATAGAACATTGACTTAAGTCATCTCTCACGTAGATATTGGGTCAAAAAAGTAAATAAGTACGAACTTCGATGACTGCCGGATGCGTTCCGGTTTTCTTTTTTATCGGGGCCGGACACGTATCTTCATTACGACTTGAATTGCTTGAAAGACCAGAAAGGTACGTCATGGACATCGTTATCTACATCGTAGTCGCGATTGTCTGCCTCGCCGTCGGATTCCTCATCAGCCGCGTCATGATCAAAAATAACGCGAACAGCGCTATTTCCGTGGCTGAGGCAAAGGTCGCCGATGCAAAGCGCGAGGCGGAGACAATCAAGAAAGAAGCCGCGATCGAGGCAAAAGACGAGGCTTTGAAGATCAAGCAGAAGGCCGAGGACGAGGCGCGCAAGCAGTCGCGTGACATCCAGCAGCGCGAGGACCGCTTGCAGCAGCGCGAGGATTCCATCGATCGCCGCAGCGATTCCCTCGACAAGCGCGAGCACCAGATCTCTTCACTGCAAGGACAGGTCGAGAGGATGCACGACGACCTGCAGAGCAAGATCGAAGGCGCTGACAAGAAGCTGCTTCAGGTTGCCGCCATGTCGCGCGAAGAGGCGCGCGAGCAGGTTCTGAGCACCGTTAAGGAGGACTGCGTCGCAGAGGCCGCCGGCATCATCCGCGATGTCGAGTCCCGCACCAAGGCAGAGGCCGACAAGCGCTCCCGTGAGATTCTCTCCGTGGCTATCCAGCGCATGGCCGCAGACTACACGGCGGAGCGCACGGTGACGTCCGTCTCGATCCCGTCTGACGACATCAAGGGCCGCATCATCGGCAGAGAGGGACGAAACATCCGCTCGTTCGAGCAGATTACCGGCGTCAACCTCATCATCGACGACACGCCCGAGACCGTCACGCTCTCGTGCTTCGACCCCGTCCGCCGCGAGATCGCCCGCATCACGCTCGAGAACCTCATCGCAGACGGACGCATTCATCCCGCCCGCATCGAGGAGATGTTCAAGAAGGCAACTGCCTACGTCGAGCAGCAGGTGCAGGAAGCCGGTGAGCAGGCCACATTCGAGGTTGGCATCCACGACCTTCACCCCGAGCTCGTGAGGACGCTCGGCAGGCTCAAGTACCGCACCTCGTTTGGCCAGAACGTCCTCATGCACTCGCTCGAGGTGTCTTCTATTGCCGGCGCCATCGCATCCGAGCTCGGGCTTGACCCGATCGTTGCCAAGCGCGCGGGTCTGCTGCACGATCTCGGCAAGGCAGTCGACCACGAGGTGGAAGGCTCGCATGCCGTCATCGGCGCCGACCTGTGCCGCCGCTACGGCGAAAGCCCCGCGATTGTGCACGCCGTCGAGGCCCATCATGCGGACGTCGAGCCCTCGACCGTGCTCGCGTTCATCATCCAGGCTGCAGACGCCGTCAGCGCCGCACGTCCCGGCGCACGCCACGAGAGCTACGAGAACTACATCAAGCGCCTCGAGAAGCTCGAGGAGATCTGTAACAGCCACAAGGGCGTCGAGAAGACCTACGCCATGCAGGCGGGCCGCGAGATTCGCGTGATGGTCGAGCCCGAGGTAGTCGACGACGCGCATGCGACGGTGCTCGCGCACGACATCGCAAAGCAGATCGAAGACGAGATGCAGTACCCGGGTCAGATTCACGTGGTCGTCGTTCGCGAGTCTCGTTCCGAGGCACTCGCCAAGTAGCCCGTTGTTCCCCATGCAAGAAACATCGAAACGGTACACGAGACCTCGGTGTACCGTTTCTGCTTTTTTAAGGTTGGA
>JBJEHP010000127.1:0-2688 GCA_051876145.1 Coriobacteriales bacterium
GTGATGCCTAGGCCCTTCTTGAAGCCGGTGAGGTTCGGGATGACGAACTTGCCGATGAGCATGTCGGTGAACTTGCCGACGAGCTGCGTCTTCACCAGGAACGCGATGCAGAAGACGATGGGGATGAGCCACACGCCGTGCGGGTAGAAGCCCAGGCCGCTATGGAGCACGCCGTTGAAGTTGACCATGAAGGTGACCATTCCGCCTACCATGAGCAGCGTAAACGTCTTCTTCTCCACGCCGCCGCGAGGCACAGGCGCTGTGCCCTTGAGGCAATCGAGATAGGTGACGCGTGGGGATTCTGTCGTTTCGGTCTTGCTCATAGGTTTTTGGTGGTCTCCTTCTCCAAAGAGTAGGGTGCCAAAAGGCGCCGCATCTTCGGTGTCTTAACAAGTAACATTTGAATGGGTTTTGCGTCTGGACGGACGCAGCACAAGTATACCTGCTGAATTGGCGATAACCTCCCACACTGCGTTGCGGAATCTGCAACGCATGTTGCGCGTTGGCTGCAAAGCCGTGCCGCTTGCTCCGTTGAAGTTTCGACTAAACGCGTACGGAGCGGCAAGAAAGGGTACTATGTTGAGCCATGGCTTACGAACGAAACAATCGAAGCGTTGACGGCAGGTACTCGGGTGGGAGAAGCTCTTCCCTTCGGGGCGGCTCCGATGCGCATCGCCACGCCGGTGACACGCGCGCTCGCGCCGCCTCTGCGTACAGCAGAGCGGTCGAGCAGTCGAAGACCTCGGTCCACGGGCATTCCTCGGAGCACGCGCACGCTGCGTCATCGAGTCGCGAGACGCACCGGGGGAAGCACTACAGCGCTCGCGCTGGCCGCCACAGCGCATCTTCCAAGTACGCGCGCGATTCGTACACGAGCTCCCGCTCCAGCCATGCGCACGAGCGCGAACGCGACGGGTATGGCGGCTCCAGTTCCCACCGTCATGACGAGGGGCGACGCTTCGCAGGAGGGCGCGGACTCAAGCCGTACGTGGCAGCGCTCGTCGCGGTGATTGTGATTATCACTATCGTCGTCATCGCTAACCCGTTCAAGGCGGCAAACACCATCGGCGGCAAGCAGGGCACCAACATGAACGCAGCCAACAGCGCGGCTTACGATTCTTCGGCGGACGATGCGCTGCCGACGCCGATCATCGCCGAGAGCAATGGCGTCCAGCTGCATTCGGCGGTCGCCGCCAACGATTTAACCGAGATTCTCATCCACAACGCGTCGTATGCGTATGCGGCGCCGCTCACGACTAAGCTCACCGAGGCGACGAATACCGAGGTCATGGCCAATCACGGCACGGGGCGCAACGCGGACGAGCAGCCGACGGGCGACAAGTGGATGACCGGCGAGTTTATCCGCTGCTTCCGCTCGACCAACGCGGGGCCCAAGATGAGCGCCATCGACTGCGGCGGCAAAGAGGGCACGACGGTGTACTCGCCCGTGAGCGGCAAGGTCGTGCTGGTCAAGCAGTACAAGCTCTACGACAAGTACGACGATTACCAGATTCACATCCAGCCCGACGGGCACCCCGAGCTCGATGTCGTGCTGATCCACCTGACCGACGTGTCTGTGAAGGCGGGCGATCAGGTGACGGCGGGGGAGACCAAGATGGCGAAGATCCGCGACGTCTATGCCCTGATCGGCGAGGAGATGCAGCTCAAGCAGTATACGGCCGAGGGCGATAACGGCAACCACACCCATATTCAGGTGAACCTTGCGAACGACCCGAGTTACCACGGGCTCGACGATCTGAAGCAGGGGACGACCGCCTCGGGGACCTCGACAAACTAGCGTTTTCGCAGGTCAAACGCGTGCGGGGCCCAGACAAGGCGCGTGCGAAAGAAATTTTTTAAAATAGTTCTTGCATTTTCATAATCAGGCGCGTAATATACCTCTTCGCGTTCGAAAGAACGATTGCTCACACACATTGCGGGGTGGAGCAGTCTGGTAGCTCGCCGGGCTCATAACCCGGAGGTCGTTGGTTCAAATCCAGCCCCCGCGACCAAACGTTATCGCAGGTCAGCTAGCTTTTTTCATGCGGCTGGCCTGCTTTCTTTGTGCCTCGGATTGCCCCTGCTGGAGACAAAGTGGAGACATTTTTCATTCTCCGTCTCCACGCCCTCTGAAGGCGTTTCGACGGCGTTTTCGCTGGTGGGCGCGTTGCTTGCGAGCAGATCGCCGAGCAGGTCTGCAACCTAGTGGTCCTTCTCGGGGATTGCGTGGGCGTACCGCCCCGGTGTGATGCTGGCGTTGGCGTGGCCCAGGCGGGTCTGCACGGTCTTCACGTCCGCCCCATTCGCAAGCAACTGCGTGACCTGCGTGTACCTGAGCCCGTGGAACTTGAGCCCCCTCGAAGCCGGGCTCCTTGCGCCAGACGCCCCGCCAGTGCTCGAAGTTGTCGATGCGGTACCAGCTGCCCGTGTCAGAGCAGCACACCGGGGTCCTCTCGGTCTACTTGACGCCGATCCTGGCGAGCTCGGCGGCCTGCTGCGCCTTCCACATGGCGAGATGTGATGCCGTCGTAGCATCGATGGCGAGAGTGCAGATACCGGCCTGGGTCTTGGGCGTCTTCACTTTGCGCTGGTAGGTGATGGACTGGCAGACGCGGATGGTGCGGCGGTCGAGGTCGACGTTCTCCCATGTGACGGCGAAGACCTCGCCCCTGCGCATGCTGGACGGCA
>JBJEHP010000128.1:0-2687 GCA_051876145.1 Coriobacteriales bacterium
TATCGGGGTCGGGCCCAATTTTGTCTCTTGACAATGTCCTGCTCATATTAAGAAACCGGGCGCGTCATCTCCGCTGAGGAGCGACGCACCCGGTTTGCCTTGAGAGCGCTTGCCTGTTGCAGCGCACGGGCTCGATTTGCTCGAGCCGCAACGCCTGAAACCGTATTACTCGAGGTAGGTGAGCGTGTTGACCTTCTGATGCTTGATCAGGAAGAACGCAGTTGCGGCGATCGACCAGGCCCACACGACGTGTCCAAGAATCTCGCTGAAGTGCTCCTCGAAGGGCTGGTCCCACGGAGCGGGAACCGTGCCGAACAGGGGCATCAGGATGACGTGCCAGGCAACCCAGATGATGAGGCCGTAGACAGCGCCCTGGGCCATGCCGACCTGTTTCCACTTCTGGATGAGGAGGATGAACAGGATGGAGAACACGATTGCAAAGCTGAAGTGCAGCAGCAGCGTGAACGGCATAACCGGCTGGCCGTTGTAGTAGACGGTGCTGAAGATGACATCATCGGGGAAGCCGAGCTGCTGTGCCATGTGCTGCGGCGGGTTGATTGCGTTGCGGGCCGGGGTGCGCGGCGGGAAGATGTTCTCCCAACCGATTTTGACCATGCCGGAAATCATGCCGGCGATAAAGCCGTACCAGATGCTCTTGCCCCACGCCTTGGCGCTGAGGTGCTTCTTTTCTTCTGCCACGAGAAAACTCCTTCGTAGTCGTAAATCCCTGTACATTCACGTATTCACATGTGATTTGTGCCAGGTGGCTTTATACGCCCCCATTCACAAAATGACCATTGCGCAAATACGCATTCGTATGCAAAAGATGCATCAATGCAGGTAAATAGGGGTATAATTTATTGTTGTATTTCGATATAATTGCTTGTTTAGGAGCGTTTGCATGCTCATCGAGAGCCTTCAAGCCTTTGTTGCTGTTGCTTATCACGGCAGTTTCACCCAGGCGGCAGACGCCTTATTCGTCAATCAATCTGTTATCACGCGCCGTGTCCAAGCACTCGAAAAAGAGCTTGATACGCAATTGTTCGAACGCACTTCGCGTCATGTCGCGCTGACCGAAGACGGACGTGCGTTTCTCCCCTACGCCCAGCGTGTGATCAACGCGCAAAACGATGGAATGAACGCACTCAAGGGCCGCACGCTTCGCAAGAGCAACCGTCTACGCATCGGCTTCAACCACCTCACGCAGACAAGTGCCTCCGCAAAGCTGCTCGCGCAGTTCCATGAAAAGATTGCACCGTCGACAGATTTCGGCATTGTCGAAAACGACGATGAGCTGCTTATCGAGAACTTGCTCGCCGGAAACGTCGACTGCGCGTTCTTGCTCACCACCGACACTGACATTGTTCCGGAATCTTTGAACGCGCATACCGTCACGACGATGCGCGAATTCATCGCGATGCGCGCAGGCCACCACCTCGCCGTGAAGGACTCCCTCACGATGGAGGATGTGCGCAACGAGGAGTTCATCTTTCCCGTACGTCAGCCTTCGCCCATCTCGTCTCTGACGCTGCGCGAGTTTGCACGTCTACCCATCCAGCCCAAGATGCGCTTTGTCATACACGGGGGCGCGATTTTCGAAGTGCTTAAGTACATGGATTGCATCACCTGCGTGACAGAGGACCTCGTGCGTGAAGCCCCCGGGGTCGTGTACCGCCCCTTCGAAAGCCCTGATAGGCTGACCTGCCTGTTCCTCTGGAAGAAGAACGACACACGCCCCATCGTCACCCAGTTCTCCGACTTCATCCAATCTCGAAACTGACACGAGGGGCCGTGGGTATCGTGCCACTTTGGAACGAAGGGACACCCCAGCCGCTTCGCGAGAGTTATTCCACGTATCTTGCAGTGAACATTGCTCTTGACAAGTAGTTAGTTATAGATAACATATTTAGATATACATAACTTATCAAGAGGAAGAGGTGTACGTTATGCCTCAAATAGCGGGAATGAGCATCGGGAGCTGGATACTGCTCGCCGTCATCATTGCCTGGGCGGTCATCGCCATCAAGGTGTATTTCTTCGGCGGCTTCAAGAAGAAGGGCGGAAAGTCGAAAGTCGGGTCGTGTTGCGACACCGGTGACGACGATTTTACCATCTCCTTCTCCGCCTGCTCGGGCTGTTCCAAACGCAACGGCTGTGCCGCAGCCGCGACTTCCCGTAACGCGGTCGCACCCACGATTAAACCCCAGCAGTAACCAAAACAATCGACATTATATATTAGTGGGCGCTTCAGTAAACTGGAGCGCCCATTTGCTATGCGCTGATGGCATTAGGTAAATTCATCGCCAGAAAATGGCACGATACCCACGGCCCCTCGTGCCATGTTCCGCGGCTTCTGGTACCTCGTCGACTCTTTCCTTTCCGCACTTCATGACAAGCTTCCCCTCGTCGTCTTTCCAAGGCGTCTTCATCGGGCAATACGAGATGCACAGAACGCAATCAGGCAAATGCGATGCGTCGGCAGGGTTTGCAAAAGGGTCTCTACGAGTCATAGTCACCGTCTCCTCGACTTGATGCCATAAACGATAGCTGTGCGTTGTACTCCACCGTGACATAACCAACGCCGAGGGGTGTCCCTTCGAACCAGAATGGCACGATACCCACGGCCCCTCGTGCCAAAAAAGAAAGGGTACCGACCTCAATATGAACTGCGCCCCAAAACTTGGACG
>JBJEHP010000129.1:0-2686 GCA_051876145.1 Coriobacteriales bacterium
CCTACTCGCGTAGTTTTACGCCAATAAGCCATGTGGAGGGATGTCCGAGTGGCTTAAGGAGCACGATTGGAAATCGTGTGTGCGACGTTGAATCGTACCTAGGGTTCAAATCCCTATCCCTCCGCCAGTCAAGAAGCAAAGGCCCCAGACGGGGCCTTTTTTCATACGCGGGTTTCCCAGACGCGGATCCGGTACCGAACGTCTTTGTTGTAGCTCCAACGCCGCGAAATCTCGGTCACGCCTACACTGCTCGTATGAAACGATACGAGAGGTGTGTCCCATGAGAGCGATGCCGTTTGCCTTCGACGAATTCAGCTTTACCAGAAGCGCCATGGGGGTCGACTACCACCTAATCCCCCAGATGCACGTGCTGTTCTTTGGGCCTATCGAATGCGCACGTCATTCTTTTTCATCGCTTGTGGATGATAAGGACGCCTCGATTCTCGTCGTCACGGACGTGCAGGCATCATTGGGCGAGACGGAGCGTCTCGTTGCCGATGCAGTTTCCGAGATAGTGGAAGACGACGATTCGATCCGCGGGTTCTTGCTCTGCACCGCCTGCCAGACCACGTTTTTGGGAATCGATTTCGATGGGCTGTGTGCCGATCTGCACGAGCGCTTTGGGCTGTACTTCGCCCACCTCGAGGCAAATCGCATGCGCGCGGAAAACATCCCCGGGGCCTCGAGGAAGGATATTCCAGGAGGCGACCGCTACCACTTCAGAAAGGCGTTGTTCAAGATGCTCGAGCAGCGTGAAGACTCCACAGGCAAACGCGGCATCCTCGTGCTTTCGGAAGACCCGCTCGCAGGCGAATGCGACTTGAAGCAGCTACAGAGTGTCGAGGGCATCGATTGGGTGAAAAGCGTGGGCGACTTGCGGTCGTTTGACGAACTGCTTGCCTGCAAAGACGCGCTGTTTGCGGTGTCGACCTCAATCGTGTGGAACGAGACGGCAGAATACCTGTCCAGCGAATACGGAATCGAGGCGCTCGTCTGCCCGACGAGCTACGACTTCGATGAGATTGACGCATATTACGATCAGCTCGCGCGAGCTGTTGAACGTGAACTTGGGAATTCTGCTGCCGAGACTGTGGAGGGCATTCGCGTGCGTGGGCTCGAGAGCGCACGAGAGGCGATAGAACGCGTGCATGCACTCGATTCTGAGCTCGACCTCGACGTGCGCCTGGTGCATCGGCCGTTCTCGATGGTGGAGGCGCTGGGGAAGAGCGGGTTCGAGATCATCGACTTCATGCCCTCGCGCATGCGCATGATGCACAAGGAACCCGACGACCTGCCTGCATACGAGCGGCTCGCGGCACAAGATCCGCAGTTTGCCGAACGCTATGCCAGCATCGCGCGCGGCAAACGCGTCCGCAGGAGCAACCGCGCAAGGAACATGGGCGCGCCCGGGCGCTTTGTCCCCAGTGACCCGGTTTCACGTGAAAAGCACGTGCGCGGCGAGCAGTCGTGGTGGGGATACTCGTCGATTGTCGAGCTCATGCACGAGCTCGAGAGTGCTGCGGGCGAAGGAGGTAGCAAATGAAGAACCTATGGCGCAGCATGGCGCCCTTTGCAAGTGATTCGACCGGCGTCTGCACCGTGTTCTCCTCCTCGAATGCCCTGGTCATCGCCCAGGATTCCAATGGCACGGCAAGCGTGCTGCGCCGCGTCATCAACGTGAATGCGGCGCGGGCGGCGTTCGAGACGGTCGATCTGCCGGAGCTGTCGTTCACGCTGGGCAAGGAGCGCGATTTCATCGAGCGCATGGTCCAGATCGTGGATACCGTCCAGGCGGATGCCGCGCGCGGCATCGGGTCGCCCGTGGAACTGGTGGTGCTCGTCAACGGGCCGGTCTCGGCGCTGCTGGGCACCGACCTTGCAGGCCGCGCGCGCAAGCTCGAGAAGGCGGTTGGCATCAAGTGCATGAGCGTCGACACGACGGGAAACGCTTATTACGACAAAGGCCTCGCCGCGGCCTACGAAGCCATCTATCAGACGTTTGTGCTGTCGAACACACCCGACAGCGCCGATAGCAGCGCGCATGAGCGCGTGAACATCATCGGTCAGACGGAACTCGACTATCCGGGGGCCGTGCTGCCCAACATGCTTCGCGCCTATTTGCACGACCAGGGCCTGCAGGTGGTGACGGACTTCGGCGCGAGCGACTCGATGGAGCAGTGGGCGCGCGCTGCCCGGGCGGGCAGGAACATTGTCGTGTCTGCGAGTGGACTGAAGCTTGCCCGCAAGATGAAAGACGAGCTGGGCACCCCCTACGAGCTTGCCTGCAATACCACGGCATTTGATGCTCTTGCGGCAGGTCTGGAACTCGACTGCGATCCGCGTATCCTCGTCGTCGGCGAGCAGCTTACCTCGAACATCCTGCGCCGCTTGCTGCGCATGGCAGGGGCGACCTCGGTCGATGTCGCGACGTTTTTCACACTCGACAAGAAGCTCTCGGAGCAAGGCGATGCCAAGCTCAAAGACGAGGCGAGCCTGCGCACCCTGAGCGCGGAATATGACGTTGTGATAGGCGACCATATGCTTGCGCGCTGCTGCCAACCGGAAGAGGTGCAGGTCGCATTCGTGGACCTCATGCACCCGCCGACAGGTTTTGGCATGCGCGACAACACGGTGATATCGCGCGCCTGGCTCGAGCAACTTGTCTTTGCCCTCAACTATGTTTTTG
>JBJEHP010000130.1:0-2679 GCA_051876145.1 Coriobacteriales bacterium
TCCTCGTACCGCCGAGCGTGCAAAGAGGGGCGCATACCTCAGACTGCTGCAAGAAGCTGCAATTGCAGGGGCAAATGCGGTTATCGGGGTTTCTATTGAGACGTATGTAGTAGCGAACACTATCGTCTGTGCTTCTGCGACGGGTACTGCCGTCATGATAGAGCCGGCTGATAAGTAGTTGGGCATCGAGTGGGGCGGGCACGGTGGTTATTCGTGTGCCCGCCCCGCGCCAATAATCCTTGGCAGTGCCAGAAAAACGCGCCAGGATGCCAGGAATCCCTGGCACTGCCAATGCTGAGTGGCGAAACCCCGTTCCAAGCCAGCAAATCCTGGCACTGCCAGCCTCCAGTGGCGAGAACGTGCCCCGCGGCCCTTACGGGCGAGGCGTGCCGCACTCCCCGCAGAACTTCCCCGTGTTAATCGCGCCGCACGAGGGACAACGCCATTGCGCAGGTACCGCTTGAGGCCGCGGAGTCCCGCACTCCCCGCAGAACTTGCCCGTGTTCGCCGCACCGCACGAGGGGCACGTCCATCCGTTGGCTCCCGCGCCGCTACCCGCACCGGCTGCGCCTCCAAAGCCTCCGCCCGGGGCCTGCTGGTAGGCGGACTGTTGCGCCGCACCGTTTCCAGCGCCTCCGCGTCCGTAGAGGTCGGCGCCGTTCATGCCACCCATGGCGCCTGCCATTCCCATGCCCATGAAGCCTACGGCAGCTCCCGCCTCGTTGGACGCCGCTGCGCGCATGGCATCGCTTTGCGCCGCCGCCAGGTTGGCCGCCGCCATGGTGGGATCGCGCATGACCGCTGCCTTCTGGAGCTGCTTGATCATCTCCTCGTCCTCGGGCGACGCGGCGATTGAGTTCACGCCGAACGATGCCACCTCGATGCCGCGCAGGTCGGACCAGGTGTCCGACAGCTCCTCGTTGAGCGCCTGCGCGAGCTCTTTCGTGTGCGCGGGAACGGCGCTGTAGCGCACGCCCATCGCCGAGATTCGCGCGAACGCCGGCTGCAGCGCGGTAAGCAACTCGCTTTTGAGCTGCCCGTCGATCTGCTCGCGGCGGTACGGCTCCTCGATGTTGCCGCACACGTTCTTGTAGAAGAGCAGCGGGTTGACGATGCGGTAGGAATACGCCCCGTTGCAACGCACCGAGATGTCCACGTCGAGCCCGATGTTGGCATCGACCACGCGGAAGGGCACCGGGGCTGCCGTGCCGTACTTGTTGTCGACGATCTCTTTCGTGTTGAAGAAGTAGACCCGCTGGTCCTTGCCGGTGTCGCCACCAAAGGTGAAACGCGCGCCGACGCGCTCGAAGGTCTGGCGCAGCCGCTCGCCCAGCGACCCCGACTCGCCAAAGAACAGGCTCGGTTCGGTGGAGGAGTCGAACACGAACTCGCCGGGCTCTCCGCAGGCCTCGACGATCGCGCCTTGCTCGACGATGATCATGAACTGGCCCTCGTTCACGGCGATAATCGATCCGTCCGAGATGATGTTCTGCTCGCCGTGCACGTTCGAGCTGCGCTCTGACGTGCGCTTTTGCCCCTTGGCAACAAGCGTTTGGGCATCGAGCGAGCTGCAGTAGAAGTACTCGCGCCACGAATCGGCCAATACGCCGCCCGCTGCGCCTATTCCGGCTTTGAGAAGTCCCATGTCAGGCCCCCTTTCCGAGAGTGCGTGTAATCGTGCTCAGCGTAAATCGTAGCTGCTGAACCTCTCGAAAAAGACACCCCCGCGCCCCGCTTGGCCGCATATCGCTGGGACATCTGGCCAGGTTTCGGGCGAAAAGAGAGCCGCATGTCCCAGCCGTATCCCGTCCGGCAGCTGCCCTGCCGATTTCTATGTCTCAGGCGTCGCGTATACTTCAAAGTAGGTCGTTTCGGGCGAAAGGCGGCACGCCAGTGGAGAGGCGGAGCACATACCAAGCGCGCGGTCCTGCCGGCATGAAGCCGCAGGCGGCTGCAAGGCGCGTCCGCATCATTCGCCTAGTCGCCGCCTTGTGCGCTGCCGCGCTCGTCGCCGTGCTGTGCATTCTCCAGGTGGCAACGCCGCCGTCCCAGGTCGAGTCTTGGTATCCCGCAGACGGCAGCATCAACAGAGAGCTCGTCATGGTCCTGTGCGCGCTTGCCGTGACCGCTTGGGGCTATTCGGTCCGCCTGCGGTGTTCCTCTGCCGCGAGCATGCACTGTCTGCTCGCCGTTGCGGCGCTGCTCTTCTTCTGGCTTGCGCTCACCCTCGCAAAGTGGAATGTCGAAAGCAGCCTCGCCGGAAGCATCATGTGGTACCTCTTCTACCTTCCGATGCTGGCCGTTCCCACGTTCGTGCTGTTCTCCATCATTCCCCAGACCAGATGGGGCTCTTCTCCTCGGGCGCGCTGGGCTCAGGTGACGTGCTTTGCCGTCGATGGCGTGCTCCTCGTGCTCGTGCTCACGAACAACCTCCACCATGCGGTCTTCGAGTTTGACCTTTCCGACCCCGCGTGGAGCTCTGCATACACCTATGCTCCCGCATATGCCGTCGTCTACGCCTGGATCATCGCTCAATACCTGGGCTTTCTCGTCATCGCGTTCGTCAACGCGCGCAGGGACCTGCGCAAGACGCTGGCGGTGCTGGGGCTTCTCTTTGCGGTCGGCGCGGCCCACAGCATTTTCTACGCGCTGGGGGCGAGCTTTTCGCTCAATTTGACG
>JBJEHP010000131.1:0-2678 GCA_051876145.1 Coriobacteriales bacterium
ATGACCGCCGCTACATCCCGGCGCTCGACGGCCTGCGCGCGCTGGCCGTCCTGGGCGTGATCGCGTATCACCTGGGCAGCGCCCACGTGCATGGCGGTCTGTTGGGCGTCACCGTTTTCTTCGTGCTCTCCGGCTATCTGATTACCGGCATCCTCGTCAACGAGTACCGCGAGAGCAGCACGATCAACCTCCCCAAGTTCTGGCTGCGGCGCGTGCGGCGGCTGTTCCCCGCGATCTTCGTCGTGGTGTTCGTCGTGGCGGCGCTGTGCGTGCTGTTCAACCACGCGCTGCTCACCAAGATGCGCCCCGATATCATCCCGTCACTGTTCTGGTTCCAGAACTGGTGGTACGTTTTCCGCGGCCTGTCGTATTTCGACAGCCTCGGCGCGCCCTCGCCGCTCACGCACTTCTGGTCGCTCGCCATCGAGGAGCAGTTCTACGTCGTGTGGCCGCTCGTGCTGCTGCTCGTGTTCAAGCTGGGCGGCAAGCGCAAGGTGCTCGGCCGTGTGTGTCTCGGCCTTGCGGCGGCATCGATGCTGCTCATGGCGCTTCTCTATAACCCGCAGGCAGACCCGACCCGCGTCTACTACGGCACCGACACGCGCGCGTTCTCGCTGCTCATCGGCGCCTGGCTCGCCTTGAGCTGGCCGGGGCAGTCGCTGTCGGTCGAGAGCACGCGCGACGTGCCCGAGCGCAGCGTCCGCCTGCTCGACTCCGTGGGCACGCTCGCGCTTCTCGGCCTCATCGTCATGATGGTTGTGGCCGATGGCATGTCGCCGTTCATGTACCGGGGCGGCATCGCACTCGCCTCCGTGCTCACCGCCGTGCTCGTGGCGGTGCTCGTCTATCCCCGCAGCAGGCTCGCGAAGGTCTTCGAGGCGCGTCCGCTCGTCTGGATCGGCACGCGCTCGTACGGCATGTACCTGTGGCATTTCCCGCTCATCTTGCTGCTCGCCCCGCTCGATCCCGCGCTCAACGGGCATTCCTGGTGGTTCTGCCTGCTCGTGCTCGCCCTCACCTTCGGCATTTCGGAGCTCTCGTTCCGGTTTGTGGAAGACCCGATTCGCAAGGGTGCGCTCGGTAAGGCATTCGCCAAGCTGCGCGCAAAGTCGTTCGACGTCCATGCCTGCCTGCGCGCGAAGGTTCTGGCGCCGGCCGTCTCGGCGGTGGCGGTCCTCCTCATCGCGCTCGTGGGGATCGCGGCGGTGCCCGATACCGACTACGTCCCGCGTGATGCGCTCGTGAGCACGGGTGCGGCGGCGGGGCAGGCAATCCAGGTCCCCGAGCACCAAGACGGCGTGTACAACCCGCTCCTGATCGGCGACTCAATCCCGGGCGATTCGGTCGACGAGTTCAAGGCACTGTTTCCCAACGGCCTCAACGACAGCTACATCGGGCGCTGGCTGTTCCAGGCGCGCGATGTCTACAAGGGGTATTCGGACCAAGGCGTCGTCGGGCACTGTGTCATCTTCGCGTGCTTTTCCAACCACCCGATCAAAGACGGCGAGCTCGAGGAGATCCGCGACCTCGTGGGCGACGAGCGCGAGCTGTTCCTCGTCAACGTGAAAGTCCCCGACAGCTTCGAGGCGGATACGAACGCGCGTCTGGCCGATTTTGCCGACAGGCACGACAACGTCCATCTGATCGATTGGTATTCCCTGGTCAAAGACCATATGGGGGAGTACCTCTGGGACGACAAGGAACACTTGCGTCAGCCGGATGGGCCGAAGGTCTACGAGCAGCTCATCTACGATTCGGTCAAAGACTATCTGCCGGAGCAAGATGGCGGCACTGCCGCGCCGGAGGGCGAATAGCCCCTTCTCGCACGCTCGGGCGGGCTGCCCCGTGCAGTGCCCAGCAGTACTCCCCGTGCGCTGCCGCATGCATGCAGCAAAAAGCCCCGCTTTGCCATCTGCTGGAAAGTGGGGCTGTTCTCACCTGCTCGGGCGCAGGTAGACGCGAAGTCTACGCGGGCGTCTATACGAGCGTTTCCTCGTCTTCGGTACCTTTTGCCAGGGCCTCTTCGGCGCTGTCGGCGTTTGCTGCTCTCGGACGGGTGCTCGTGGCGTATTCCATCGCGTCGCCAGAGAGCGGCTTGCCGTCTTCGAGGACGGCGTCGAGGTCGCGCATCTCGAGTGTGGGCTCGTCCATGTAGTGGTCGAACTCGTCGTAGATGGCCTGGGACGGTTCTTTGGAGAGCAGCGAGACGATCACGATGGCGAGGCTGCCCAAAATGAAGGCGGGGAGCAGCTCGTACACGCCAAAGACGCCTCCGAGCGGTTTCACGAGGTTATGCCAGACGAGCACGGTGGCGGCACCGGTCAGCATGCCTGCGATCGCGCCCTGCTTGGTGGTGCGGCGCCAATAGAGGCTGAACAGCGTGAGCGGGCCGAACGAGGCGCCCAGGCCTGCCCAGGCGTAGCTCACGACGGTGAAGATGACCGAGTTCTCGTCCCAGGCGACGAAGATGCCGAAGAGCAGGACGACTGCCAGCGTGATGCGGCTGACGATGAGGACCTGGTTGTCGGTGGCGTTGCGCTTGAAGATGCCGCGGAAGATGTTTTCCGCAACGGACGAGCCGGTGATGAGCAGGTAGGCAGAGGCGCTCGACATGGAGGCGGCGAGGATACCGCTGACGACGATGCCGCACAAAAACGCGGGAAGCATCATACGGGAGA
>JBJEHP010000132.1:0-2678 GCA_051876145.1 Coriobacteriales bacterium
CTCGTCGGGGTTCTTGAGCGTGATGTGGTAGTCGAGCTGGTAGAGGCTCCCCATGTTGGTCGTGCGGGCGCTGATGAGCTTGGCGGCGGTGGTGTAGCGTTCGAAGATGTCGTCGAACGCGCCTGCGTAGTTCATGTCCTCGGGAATGCTCACCTTGAGCGAGCGCTCCACGGACTTGCCGGAGCCGGCGCCGAGCGGGGAGAGGACGAACACGACGTTGGCTATGCCGACGATGAGCGTGAAGAGCGCCGCGAGCCACAAAAAGCCCATGCCTGTTGCCAGGCCGATCGCCATGGCCATGAAGACGGCGCCGATGTCCTTTGCCGTGCCGGGGATCGAGCGGAAGCGGACGAGGTTGAACACGCCCATGACGGCGATGCCGGCGCCCAGGTTTCCGTTGACGAGCGTGATGACCACCTGCACGATGAGGGGCAGAAGCGCCAAGGTCACGACGAAGTTCTTGGGGTACTCGTGTCTGAACATGTAGACCAAGGCGATGACGACGCCAAGAACGAGCGAGGCGAGCGTGCAGGCGAGAAACGCTCCCGAAGTCAGCGAGGCGGCGGTGGATTCGGTCTGGAGAACCGAGGTGAAAAGCGAGTCGAACATGGGGGTCCTTTCCTGGTGTCGTTGTGCCTAGCCGGCACATGCGGCGATGCGCGCCTCGGGGACGGCGTTGGGGCGGCGGCGGGGGAGCGTGCGGGAGAGACGGTGGTACTCCTGGTAACTGAGCCCGTACTTGGAGTTGGGCTGCGGGTAGACGCCGAGCTTGTTCAGCTCCTCGATGAGCCAGAACGGGTAGGCGTCTGTGCACTTGATCTCCATGATCACCTTGCCGTCTGGGTAGAGCAGGCGTCCTGCCTGCTCGGCGGAGAAGAACAGGTCGTCGGTGCGCCAGCGCGGCATGATGTCGAAGGTGATGCGCAGGTCGGGGTTGCCGATGCAGCGGTACGCTTCGCGCTCGACGCAGACCATCATCGCGGGGCGTGGCATCTCCCAGCGCTTGCAGCGCTGCGAGATCTCCTCGGCAATCTGGACGCGCTTCGGCGAGAAGCACTCGTCTTGCAAGGCGGCGTCGACGAGCGGAAACGCCAGAGCCGCGGACCGGTAGGACGCGCCTCCCATGAACGTGTAGGCGGCGTTAGCGGTGAGCGGCACGCGGCGCTTGTACACGACTCCCTTGAACTTCTTCTTGAGTTCGACGTAGACAGGGTCGCCGTCTTCGGGGGTCCCGTAGGCGCGGATACGCAGCTTTTCCTTGTACACGGGCTTTTCGAGAGAGCGGTTGATCATCGCGAACTGGCGCGTGTCGTAGTAGAGGCTCGAGATGGTGCTCCTGCCAAACTCGTCCGGGCGGACCTTGTCGGCGAGGGATTGTGTCAGGCTGTCGAATTGCTGAGGTGAGAGGAGGTACTTGTACTCGACTCTCTTGAACACATCTGGCGTATTCATGGTGTCGCTCCTTCGGCGTGTTCGAATACAACGGTGCCAAGAGTAGAAAGCGACGCTGAAAACAGGCTGAAAGATGCTGAAACGAACCTGAAAGCAGCTGCCCCGCCTTGGAGGACAGGGCAGCGTGACGTCTGGATATGGGGCGCGCGGACGTGCGCTAGATGATGTGCGTGAACTTGTCGATGATCTTGGGCGGGACGTACGCGCCGAGGAACTTTCCGATGTCCGAGTTCATGATGGGGAAGAACTTGAGACGGCGCTCGATGTTTCTCCTGATGGGGCCGAGCGCCTCGCGGTACAGGCGCAGCGCCTCGCTTTCCTCGGAGGTGAAGTGGTCGCGCTTGCCGATGAGCGTCGCGCCCTCGTGCGCTTCGGCAATTGCCCGGCCGGCAAGGGTGCCGCTGTTCAGGGCAAACGAGATGCCCTCGCCGGAAGAGGGCGAGAAGATGCCGCCAGCCTCTCCCGCGAGCAGGACACGGCCGTAGCCGCCCACGATGTCTGCGACGCTCGTGACGCTGATGGCGTTCCACGCCTCGCGGCGCGTGCGCTCGGTCGAGTAGTTGTAGTAAGAGCTGTACAGGTCGACGGCCTTCTCGTGCAGCTTGTTGACGTGTTTGCTGCCGGGGAAGAACACCGAGCCCAAGATGATATGGTCTCCCTTGGGGACGACGTAGCCGTACCCGTAGTCGTCGCCGATGCCGCGCGCGTACACGCAGTCGAAGTAGGGCTCGACCTCGCCGGTGAGGGGCAGGTAGTCCTGCAGGGTCTTGTAGAGCTTGAGCTGGCTGACGGGCAGCTGGCGGCGCGTCTCGGAACGCGGGCCATCGGCGCCGAGCAGGTAGTTGCAGGTTACGGTGACGACGTCTGCGTCCACGTCGTCTGCCGCCTGCAGCTGCACGGTCACCTCGTCGCGCGTCTGCGAGAGGTGGATGAGGCGCAGGTCGTCGACGACGGTGACGTTGTCGGGCAGAAAGCCCATAAGCCAGTCGTCGAAGCCCTTGCGGTCGACGTTCGCGAACTTGAGCGTCGTCGCCTCGCGGATGTCACGGTCCCAGTCGAAGTACCTGAAGTGGATCCACTCGGGGTCTACGAGCAGGTCCTCGGGAACCTGCGTGCCGAGCTCGTCTGCGATGAACGCCTGCGAGAACTCGTTGAGCATGCCGCCGCAGCTTTTCTCGCGCGGGAGCTTCATCGCGTCGATGAGGAGTACTGGTCCGCGCTCGCTT
>JBJEHP010000133.1:0-2643 GCA_051876145.1 Coriobacteriales bacterium
CCGGCAAGCATGAAGAGGCCCTCAAGGCAAACGAAGCTCTGCTTCCGCTCATGGACGAGCTGTTCATCACCTCTAACCCCATCATGGTCAAAGAGGCGCTCAAGCTCGTGGGATTCCCCGTCGGGGGGCTGCGCCTCCCGCTGCTTCCCGCAACCCCCGAGCAGTCGGCGGAGCTTGCAGAAGTCATGCGTCAGTGTGCACCTATTCACTAGCTATACCTGTACATGATCGCAGGGCAAAGGAGTACTTCCCCAATGCCCGATACAACAAAGTCTCCCGCAGAGGAAAAGGCCCCGCAGCGCACGAGCAACAGCTCGCGCCGCAGGGGATCCCGCAGGCGAGGACGCAATAACGGATCGCACAAGAAGAAATCGCCTTCTTTGCGCATTATCCCGCTGGGTGGTCTGGACGCCATCGGCAAGAACATGACCGCATTCGAGTGCGGGGATGACATCATCCTCGTCGATGCTGGCCTCATGTTCCCCGACGACGAGCACGTGGGCGTCGACCTCATCTTGCCGGACTATACCTATATTCTCGAGAACGCCGAGAAGCTCCGCGGCATCGTCATCACGCACGGCCACGAGGACCACACGGGTGCGTTGCCGTACCTTCTGAAGGACCTCGACCGCCGCGTGCCGATCCTTGGCACCAAGCTCACGCTCGGCATGATCGAGGGCAAGCTCGAGGAGCACCGCCTCACCAAGCAGCCCGAGCTGCGCGAGGTGCACCGTGGCGGCAGCGCCAAGCTCGGCTGCTTCGAACTCGAGTTCTACACCGTCAACCACTCGATTCCCGGCGCGATGGGCATCTTCATGCACACGCCGGCGGGCAATGTGCTGCACACGGGCGACTTCAAACTCGACCAGACTCCCATCGACGGCGAGCTGACCGACTTTGCCGCGCTCGCGCGCTTCTCCGCCCAGGGCGTCGACTTGTTCATGTCCGACTCGACCAACGCGACGAAGCATGAGTTCACGAAGTCCGAGGCCGAGGTCGGCGTCACGCTGCGCCGCGTCATCGGCGCGGCCAAGCAGCGCGTCATCGTGGCCTCGTTCTCCTCGCACATCCACCGCGTGCAGCAGGTCTGCGATGCAGCCCAGCTCGCGGGCCGCAAGGTGGCTGTCACCGGGCGCTCCATGCTCACGAACACGCGCATCGCACGCGAGCTCGGCTACCTCAACGTGCCGGACGACCTGATCATCGACGCCTACGACGCCGCTGACTACGCTCCCGAGAAGATCGTCGTGCTGTGCACGGGTAGTCAGGGCGAGCCGCTGTCCGCACTCGCGCGCATGTCCGTGGGCGAGCACAAGTCCATCAGCATCGAGCGCGGCGACACGGTCATCATCTCCGCAACGCCCGTCCCCGGAAATGAGAAGTCCGTCACGCGCGTCGTCAACCAGCTGGCAAAGATCGGCGCCGACGTCTGGGACAAGAACCGTGCGCTCGTGCACGTTTCCGGCCATGCAGGCGCCGAAGAGCTCAAGATCGTGCTCTCGCTCGTCAAGCCCAAGTACTTCTTGCCGGTGCACGGCGAGGCGACGCATCTGCGCGCGCATGCCCGCCTGGCAGAGGCGGTCGGAGTCGACCCCGACCATATCTTCATCTTGGACAACGGCGATTCGCTCAGGATGCAAAACGGCGTCGTCAAGCGCGATGCCCCGGTCGAAAGCGGCATCGTCTACGTGGATGGCTCCTCCGTCGGCGATATCGACCAGGACGTCCTGCGTGACCGCCAGTCGATGTCTTCGGAGGGCGTGGCCGTCGCGGTGGTCCTCGTCGACCGCAAGAAGAACAAGGTCATGGGCGAGCCGACCATCATAATGCGCGGCATCCCCGGCTTCGACAACGACGACTTCATCAAGGACGCCTGCGCGACGGTGAAAAAGTCCATGCAAGGCGCCCTCGACGCGCACAAGGGGGAAACGAACCGGGCCAAGAAGGTCACGCGCGACGCGCTTTCCAAGTTCCTGTGGAACAGGGCGCACCGCCGTCCCGTCATCATGCCCGTTGTCATAGAAATCTAAGTGGAATATCCTATATGCTTTAGGCATATCGGAGGTAGGTTTGGGTTCGAGAAACGCAGCTAACAACAAGAAAGGCTCGCGGTCTGGAAACAGGTCCTCTTCGGGCGCATCGCGCGGAAGAGTGGCACAGAATAACGAATCGACATCGCGCAGCTCCCTGCTCGACGGGGGGATGCGCGATGACTTGACGGGCATTGCGCTCGCCCTCATCGGCGTCGTGCTGTTCGTCGCCGTCATCATGCCCTCGGACGCCCCGGTCACGAGCGCCATCTCGGGCGCTCTCAAGCACGTGTTCGGGCTCGGTGCCTACTTCGTCCCGCTCGCGTTCGTCTTGTGGGGTGCCAGCTACTTCCTCAAGGCAGAAGAGACCAAGGTGGGCAGGCTCATCATCGGCGTCTCGCTCATCCTGCTTGCCGTCATGGGCTTGCTGTCGCTCTTCAACCCGACGGTCGATGCTGCCAGACCCGACACGCTGTTCCTCGATTCCTCGCTCGTCACGGGCGGGGGATATCTGGGAAGCGGTCTCGCCTGGGTGTTCTTGAGCCTGTTCGGCCAGGTCATCGCTTGCATATTGCTCGTGGCGCTCATCATCGTCGGCCTCGTGCTCGCGGGC
>JBJEHP010000134.1:0-2625 GCA_051876145.1 Coriobacteriales bacterium
CGAGCACGACCAGCGCGTAGACGAGCTGGTACATATAACAGAGGCTGAAGACAAAGAAGAGGAAAAGGTTAAACGTACTGACGAAGGTCGTCATGTTCCTTTCCTACCTCCAATGGTCGGGGAACAGATAACGCCGCCTGCCCGCTTGCCCCATCGTCGTGGGCAATCGGGCGAGGTCGGCTTGGTGATTCGAGTATTGTAATGCAAATGAATATATGCTGCTAGGAAACTGGCCCGTGCGGGGCGTTATACTCACAATCACTAAATTTCGAAGGGGGAGCACGTGGGCAAACTCACTCATATAGATGACGATTCCGACGAGATGGCCGCAGCGCAGGAGCTGATCGCGGCGCAACGCCAGGACGCCGAGCCCGCGCCCGAGCCTGAGCCCCAGGCAGCGCAGGAAGCCGAGACGCCAAAGCAGGCCGCGGCTGCGGCTCAAAAATGGCACGATACCCACGGCCCCTCGGACCAAAAGCAGCACTCCGATACCCACGACAGCTCGCGTCACGGTGGATTCCAGCGGGCTCCGCAGGGGCGCGCGGCCATGACCGCACAGGAAGAGGAGGACTTCCACGGCCTTGGCTCTGGAGATTCCATGGGAGTCGGCCAGGGGGTGCTCATCGTCGTGGCAATCGTGGTATTCGTGGCTGCGATACTCTACATACTCAACAGCTGGATTCACTTCATCTAGGGGAAGCGCATGGCTCTCGACGACAAAGACGAACAGGCCCCACTCGAGCCCTCCGACGCGGCAGACGGCGCGCAGCCCGATGCGGCACACGATATAGACGCGCAGGTCGACGAGCTGCTGCGCGATATCGAGCTCAACGGCAGCAGCGCCTACGCGCTGCGCACCGAGCCCGAGGCAGACGAGCTCAACCCCGACGACATCCACCCCGACGACCTCGCCGACGATGACGTGGCAGACCTGGTGGACGCCGACCTCGCCGAGCAGGACGCGGTCGACGAGCTGCCCGAGGCGCTCGAGGTGGCCGACGACGCCGAGATGGAGGAGCCCGAAGAAGAGGAGGAGGTCGACGAGGAGGCGCGCGCCGAGAATGACGAGCACCATCGCCGCCGCCTGCGCAACTTCCTGATCTTGGGGATCATCGTCTTGCTCGTGCTCGCGGGCACGATCGGGCTGTTCATGTGGCGCAACAGCATCTCGTCCAACGTCACGCAGTCCGACACCGAGGCGCTCAGCACGGGCACGGCGGGCACCCACACGGCAACGTTCCACCCCGTCGACGCCGACGCGGTGCCGGATCTGGCGAGCGTGTTCGGCAAGACCACCGACGAGGCGGTCGCGGCCTGCAACGGGCAGCTCTCCCTTTCGGGCGACCCGTCTGCCGCCACCGACCCGGAGATTCCCGCGCTCACACAGCTCGTCAACGGCTCGCTCAAGGACACGAGCGGCGTCGTCATCGCGAGCATCGCGCTCGGCCTCGACAAAGACGCGCACATCGTCTACGTGTACGCGGCGTTCGACCTGGATGCCCTCAGCGTGTCGGGCTCTACCTTCGAAGAGCTCGCCGGCAGCAATGTCATCGCATCGTCGCTTCTGACCGCGGTCGGGCTTCCCCAAGACAAGGTCGATGCCCTGCCGCTCGATGTCTCCAAAGACCCGAGCGCCCTCGTGGCGAGCGACAAGTCCGCCAAGGAGCAGGCTCAGTTCAAGGGGAGCACGGGCATGGACGCCGCCCCGACCAGCTACAAGCTCACCGAGACCTACGACCATGCGGTGGGAAAGACCTTAGGCGACAACAGCGTCATGCGCACGGCGCTCGTCGAGCTGTGGTAAAAACCTCTTGCATGCCCGCCTGAGTGCGTGTAAACTATCACGCGTATGTTTCCAAGTGAAGGCGTTTCGTGAGCCTTCCACCTTTCGACGAGCATCTGCTTAGTTGTCTGGTCCCACTTACACATATCGCCTTCGTGGCGGTCTGTCCTTGTGTGCCTGTCAGCTATGCAGCTCGACAGGCTTTTTTATTTGGAGGTGAGCGCCATAGCCGCTCAAGAGTCACGGATTAACGGCGAGATTCGCGCGCCCAAGGTGCGTCTCATCGGTGTCGACGGCAGCCAGCTTGGCATTTACGGCAATGCTGACGCCCAGCGCATCGCCGAGGACCAGAATCTCGACCTGGTGGAGATCGCCCCGAATGCCGAGCCGCCGGTATGCCGCATCATGGACTACGGCAAGTTCAAGTACGACCAGGCAGTCAAGGCAAAGAAGGCTCGCAAGAAGCAGACCAAGATCGAGGTCAAGGAAATGAAGTTCCGCCCCAAGATCGACGTCGGCGACTACGAGACCAAGAAGGGGCACGTCCTTCGCTTCCTCAACAAGGGCAACAAGGTCAAGATCACCATCATGTTCCGCGGACGTGAGATGGCCCACCCCGAGCAAGGTCTGAGCATCCTCGAGCGTCTTGCCGACGACCTCAAGGACCTTGCTGTGGTCGAGTCGCAGCCCAAGATGGAGGGTCGCAACATGCACATGCTCGTTGCGCCGCTCCCCAAGGATGCAAAGAAAAAATCAGAGAGTACGGACACTGATAAAGGAGAAAAAGACAATGCCTAAGATGAAGACCCACAAGGGCACCGCAAAGCGCTTCCGCGTCACCG
>JBJEHP010000135.1:0-9825 GCA_051876145.1 Coriobacteriales bacterium
GATATCGCGGGCGATGTAGGAGCTCAGGTCCATGCAGATGTTGAAGATGCGGTTCTTGCCATACCAGGGAACGAGCGTGTCGCGGGACAGGTACTCGATGCCCGATACCTGGTTGCGATGCGGTCTCGTATCGAAGCGGTCGTCCCGCACCAGGTTCTTCCTGCAAAACGGGCACGGCTCGTTGTACCCCTCGATGAGCTCGTAGCATTTCTCCCCTGCATACGGGTAGTCTTCGGGCAGATGCAGATCGCGCAGATAGGCCCTGTTCAGGTAGAGGACCTCGTAGGTGTCCGGATCCCACATGCCCACGCGGTCGTCCATGTTGTCGAACTTCTCGCGGTCGAACAGCAGCCGGTCGCCAACCAGGAGCTCCTGTCCATACGACTGCTCCTCGGCTTCGTTCAGGCGCTCGACCAGCATGCGGATGAGCCCGTCGAAACTTCGCGATTCCGAGCCGCTGGCAATTGAATACTGCAGGTACAGCGTGCAGCTGCAGCCGTCGACCTCGGTGATGGCGTGCACGTCGCCGGCAATGGAGAGCACGCGCTCCCGCAGCTCCGCATCGTCCGTGCGCTTTTGCAGATACGCGAAGCAGCAGCTGCCGATATGCGCGAGCGCGCCGCCCGTCACGCATATCTTCTTGACCTCTTCGTAGATTCGCGCGAACAATGCGCGGCGAAACGTCTCGCCGTACACGGCGCTGACGCGGTCGAATTCGGGCACGTCGATGAGTGCCATCAGGTAGTCTTCGCCGTTCAGACGGTAGCTGTCGGCAAACTGCAGTCCGGTCATGAGCATGCTGCGGTACCCCGGCAGCCCCGAGACGGGGTTGGCGAGGAGCACTTCCCTGTCGCGCTCGCCTTGCACCTCGAGCTCGGCGAGCGTCCTGAAGCTTCCCTCGAGCCCGATGATGCGTCCGCCCTCGTACACCGGGTATTTCGTCGCCGAGATCGTGCGCACCTGCCCTTGCATCAGGCAGGACACGACCGCATCGCGCACGGGCCTTCCCTCTTCGAGAACCGAAAGCTCGTCTGCGACCTGCACCGAGGCGCCCGTATGCCACCCCATGTCCTCGTCCGTCTTGCCCTCGATCTCGGCCACAGACGAAAGGCCGTACGCGTCGAGGAAGGCGCGGTTTGCCCCGATGAAGCGGCGCTGGCGGTCTTTCCAGAACACGGGGGTCTTGCTGAAGTCGGCATGCGATTGCCACAGATTCGCCCGGATGTCGCCGCCGGGATGCTCTGCCTCGACGGGCATCCCAAACGACGCGGCAAACGTGGGCAGCAGCGCGCTCACGTCGCGCTGGCGCTCCATGACGTCGTCGAATTTGCAGAACAGGATGTCTTTATGCGCCGTGCGGGTGAGGACGACGGCGATGAACACCTCCCAGCGATACGTCCCGTCTTCGCGCCGCACGCGAAACAGGTTTGCCGCCTCGGAGCGCTCGGACTGCTCCGCCAGAGCATGCAGGTTCTCGATGCGCGCGAAGCTCAAGAAACGCGGCAAGTCGTCCGGGTGAATGGTTTTTCGCGCCTGCCCGGCAAGGGTCTGCTCGATCCCCGAGATGCGCTGCCCGACCTTCACGTCGGGCAACATGGTCTCCACGACCTCGAGCTCGTCAGTGCCAACATGCAGATAGTAGATGCCGTCGTAGGTGAGCACGAGGCTGCGCAGCATCTGGTCGAAGCGCTGCGAGCTGCTCCCGTCGCCTTCGTGTGTGATGTTGTGCAACTCGGCGCGCAGGAGGTACGCATCCCCCACCTCTGCGACAACGTCCAAATACAGCCTCAGGTACTGCCCCGCATCGACGTAGGTCATCATCTCGCGCTTGCCGCTTTCGATGGCCTTCTTGAAAAACGCGACGAACTTGTCGTGCAGGGGATAGTCGCGCGCGGACAAGATCTTGTTGGTCTGCTCGAGGCTGGCAGAGCCCAGCCCCTTGAGCACCTCGCGGTGCGCCTTGCTCTCGAACAGGAACTCTATATCTGGGTCTTGGAACTTGACGACCGCCACAGGCGCCTCCGTCGCGATGTTGACGAGCCCCGCCCTGTTGTAGAGCTGCCCCTCGAAGCGCGTCTCGGGGAACAGCCGCATGCGGTCGCAACGCGACCTCAGGGCCTCGGGCGGCAGCGCCTTGCTGAAGTAGAACCCCTGGAGCGCCTCGCAGCCGATCGAGCGCAGAAAATCAACCTGCTCTTGCGTCTCGACTCCTTCGGCGACCGTGTGAATGCCCAAGCCCTTCGCCATCTGGACGATAGAGGTCACAATGGTGCGCGCGTTGTCGGTGAAATGGCTCAGAAACATGAAGTCGATCTTGAGTCCGTCGACAGAGTAGTCCTTCAAGACGTTAAGCGACGAGACGCCGCTCCCGAAGTCGTCGATCCAAACCTGGTACCCGTTCGCTCGGAAGCGCCCGATGGCCTCCTGTACGAGCTCTCCCCGTTCTGCGATCGCGGTCTCGGTGACCTCGATGCGCAGGTAGTCGTGCGGGACCTCGTACCTGCTGACGAGGCGGTCTACCTCCTCGAACACGTTCACGAGGCTGAAATCCGCGCGCGAGACGTTGACCGAGACCGGGACGACGTCGCGCCCGGCGTCCATGTCGGTGCGCAGCCTGTGCACCACGTACTCGATGACGTGCAGGTCGAGCTTGTGGATGAAGTGCGCGTCTTCGAGCACGGGTATGAACGCATCGGGGCTCAGGCGCTCGCCGTGCGGCGTGTCCCAGCGCGTCAGCGCCTCGACCGAGCAGACCTTGCCCGAAAACGAGCGGACGAGCGGCTGGGCGAACACCTTGATGTTGCCGTTTTGCAGCGCTTCCTCGAAGTTCTCGAGCACCTGGGCGCGGGTCTCGATCCGCTCGCCCATCTCCTCGGTGTAGACGGCCCAGCACGTGTCGGCGCTGTGCTTGATGGTATCGCACGCGATCTTGGCGAGATCGACCGTATCTTGCGCCTCGACTTCGAGAAGCGCCGGGGTATTGGCGACGAAGACGCCCGCCTTGAGGTGGATGCGCGGGTTGTCGATAAAGGCGTCTGCCTCGGCACAGGCAGCCTCGATGCGAGAGAACACGCCCGTGCCATCTGGGTCGAGCACCACAAAGCTGTCCGCCGCAAGATGCGCGACAACCCCTTCGCGGAAATGCGAGCGCAACGTGTCGGCTATCCGCCCGAGACACGCATCGCCCGCCTCGATCCCGTGGAGACGGTTGTACACCTTGAAGTTGGTGATGTTGAAAAAGATCGGGTAGCGCTTCCCACATACTCCGCGAGAGCTGTCGTCCGCGGCGAGCGCGCCGGTTTTCTCGTAGAACTCGTGTATGCCCATGAGGCCGGTGACGGGGTCGCTTTCGATGCCTGCCACACGCTGCCGCATATCCACGAAGAGCAAGGACCAGTATTCGCACCCATCGATGCAAACATGCCTTGCGGAGCCTTCGACCTGCACGAAGTGGCCCTTGGCGCCACGAATCGAGAACGAAAGGTAATAGTAGTCGGTGCCAGCATCTCCTGCCGTGCAGTTGATGCGGTCGCACAGGCTGGCAGCGGGCCTATCAGCTGTCATACCACGAAAGCGCCCGCCCGTGAGCTGCGCGAACTGCGCGAAGTCATCGCATTCGAACAGCTTGAGCACCTCTTGGCTGGCAAAGGCAACGCGCTCCTCGGCATCTGCCGTGATCAAGCAGAACGCGCCGGGGACAGCGTCGAAAAAGCGGCGCATGTCGTTCGCTTCGGACATATCTCCCATACTGCCCTATCTTTTTCGGGTACAAAAACTGTCAGCTTGCATTCTACGCGCAGCGGCACGTGAAGCCCAATACCTCTCTATTGGAAGCGCCAATGGAAAAGCAAGCTGCTAAAGCGAAATCAAGCCATGTGCGGCAGCGTAGTCGAACAGCTCGGGTTTAGAGTGGAGCCCGAGCTTGGTCATGACCTTCGACTTCTGGCTTTCCACCGTCTTGACCGAGATGCCGAGCATGTCGGCAATCGCGCTGTTGGAGTAGCCGCGCACCGAAAGCGAGACGAGCTCGCTTTCGCGCGGGGTCAAGGCGGAGGCCGCCGGGTCGTTTCCGGAGAGGGAGTCGCGGATGAAATCGCCCAGCATCTCCTCGCAGATAAACGAGTCGCCGCGCTCGATCGCGCGGATGGCGTGCACGAGCGTCTCGTCCGACGAGCTCTTGAGCACGTAGCCGCGCGCACCGCGCTCCATGGCCTGGCGCAGGTACTCCTGCTCGGCGTGCATCGTCAGCACCAGCACCGCGCACGCAAGGCCCGCCCCTTCGATGCGCTCCGCCAGCAGCAGGCCGTTCTTGTCGCTGCCCATCGAGACGTCCGTCACCAGGACATCGGGCTTGAGCTCGCGCACGAGCTCGAAGGCGCTGTCGGGCTCGGAGGCCTCGCCCACGACCTGGAAATCGCCCTGCTGCTCGAGGATCATCTTGAATCCCATGCGCACCATGGCGTGGTCATCTGCCAATACGATGCGAATCATCGCGTGCTCCCTTCCTCGGGCAGCTCGACGCGGACGGTCGTGCCCTCGCCCGGCTGCGAGTAGATGCTCCAGGTGCCGCCGATGGCTGCCGCGCGCTCGTTCATGCCCTCGAGCCCCAGCCCGCCGCCGCGTATGGCGGGGTGCGCGGTGTCGAACCCGTCGCCGTTGTCCCGCACCTGCAGGACCACGTTTCCGTTCTCGCGCCGCAAGGCGACGTCGATCGTCTCGGAACGCGAGTACTTGCACGCGTTCATCGCCGCTTCCTGGAATATGCGGTAGAGCGCCGTCTGCGTGTCCGGGCCCAGGCCCGAGACGTCTGCATCGAGTTCGGCCGTCATCGCGACGCCGAACCCGCGCTCGAGCTTGGCGCAGTGCGCTTGGATCGCCGCGGCAAGTCCCAGCTCGTCGAGCGCCGCCGGACGCAGGTCGCTGGCGAGCGCGCTCACGTGGTTCATGATCGCGCGCAGCTTGTCGGAGGCGCGCTCAATGCCGAGGCGCTGCTCCTCGCCTTCGGGGAGGTACTTGAGCTTGCGCAGCTCGATCTGCGCAAGCAGGAGCTCTTGGGAGATGCCGTCGTGCAGCTCGCGCGCGATGCGCTTGCGCTCGGCTTCCTGCGCCTGGATGATGCGGTGCGTCATCTGCGTGTACGACGACGGCGCCTCGCCCTTCGAAGGCGTAAAGCAGGGCGTCGGCGCCGGCGTCAGTCCGGTGCGTTCTTGCGCGAACGTGCGGATGCGCTCGATGAGTGCGTCGAGAAACGCGCGGGGGGTGCGGTACGCGCACAGGCACACGAGCTCTACCGCGCCCGACTCGCCGAACAACGGCAGCGTGAGGAAGCTCCACAGCCCCTCGGCGGCGACGATCGGATACTTGTAGAGCTCCCCTTGCGCGATGTCGGCATCGACGTTTTCCACGAGCATCGGACGTGCCCGCTCGAAGGTCATCCCCACCGCACCCACGCCGGCGGGCAGGAGGATGCGCTGGTAGCGCGTGTTCGTGTTGCCCGCGACGCACTGCCACGAGAGCATGGGCTCGTCGGTGCCTGCCGGCACGATTGAGACCCCGACAAAATCGAAGCCGAACTCGTCTTTCAGCTGCCGGGCGAGCTCCTGCCCGCGCCCGAACCCTTCTGCCATGCCTTGTTTGTCCACGTGACCGCCCCTCTCGACACCAATTGTCCTCCAAATGGCAAAAGTGCCTGCTGAAGGGCATAATTTTGCTACCGTGCCTCGTCTGGATATACAGTAGCGCGCAATTTGACGGCGGGCAAACTCCGCGGGGCCGCGCCAGCGCGAAAGGCTATTTCGCCGCGCACGGATGGGCATATAGTGCTGTAATTGTTCTCGAATTGAACGCCTGCGCGCTGGCAGAGCTGTCGAGTCGAGAGTCGCTCAGCTGCGCCAGCATCGGCCGAGTCCCCTCATCGGAACTCGAGGAGGAGTCATTCCATGGATACTGTGCTGACTTGGAGCTCCGCATTTTTCGCACGCAACTTTATGGACGTGATCCAAGCGCTCATCTTCTCGCTCGTCACGGTCATGCTGTTCTTCAGGACAGATGCCCGCCCACGGCAGCTCGCCAAGTTCGCCTTGTCGTTTCTCGTGTCGTTCAACACGGCCACCATCATCTCCACGCTCGTCTACCAGGCGGTCTGCGCCAACGCAGAACTCACCGGCACGCTGTGGGATTTCCTGCTCGCCACCGCCTGCCTGCTCGTGCCCATGCTGCCGATGATCTATCTGTACAAACGCGTGATCGGCTCGCAGACCTCGGTGGCGGCCTTCATCTACGCGCTGTTCTTCAATGCGAACTGCGTGGCGATGATCGTGTCCGACACGCCGCTTTCGCGCACGCTGCTCACCGTGGGGATGACCGTGCTGCTCGTGTGGCTGTTTGCCAAAGAGCTGCGCTACATCGCGGATGAAAAGTCGATCTTGCGCACCGACCGGCGCTTCACCGGCACCTCGCTTGCCTTCATGCTGCTGCTCGGGGCAGAGGCAGAGCTGCCGCGCATCACGTTCAACGGTGGGCTTCCCACCGAGGGCAACCAGTTCGCCTATGCCGTGTCCATCTTGGGCGTCCTGCTCGTGGCGATGTTCGTCATCTTCATGAAGTTCAATTTCTTCGCCATCATGAAGTACGAGAACTTCATCAGGGAGCACGACGAGGACCAGGTGACCGGGGCGGCAAGCCTGAGCCGGTTTCTGGAAGTGGCGCCAGCGGCCATCAACCGCTCGCGCGAGCGCGGCGTGGAGGTCGCCATCTTCTACACGGACCTCCCCAACTTCCGCGACGTCAACATCGCGCACGGCTATGACGTGGGGACCAATATCCTACGCGAGACCTACCACATCCTGACCGAACAGTTTCCCACGAGCGTGATCACGAGGATCTCGGGCACCCACTTTGCCGGGGAGGTCCCGCTCTCTCAGGCGCAAGCGGGCTTCGAGCGCGTCGCCCAACGCTGCGAGGCGTTGAGCATCGACGAGACGCTCAGGCTGCGCGTCGGCATCTACCCGCTCTCCTACCTTGGGGGCGAGAGGGATTCCAAGGTCGTGCCCGAGGAGATGATGCACCTTGTGGACCTGGCCGCGACCGCCATGCGCTTCCTTGCCCCGGCCTCGCAGGAACACGTCAGGTTCTACGACGGCGAGCTCGAGCGCAACGAGAAGATCAGGCTGCATGTTCTGGCGAGTCTGGACAAGGCGATCGAGAAGGACTGGCTGCGCATCTATTACCAGCCGATCGTCGAGGTGTCCACGCGCAAGGTGGCAGAATACGAGGCGCTGTCACGCTGGGTCGACCCGGAGTTCGGCTTTCTCACGCCCGACCAGTTTGTCGTGCCGCTCGAGACCGCGCGCATGACGTGCAAGATGGACCTGAACATCCTACGGCTTTTCGGCAGGGACGTGAAACGCCTGCGAAAGGAGAATCGTGCGGTCTTCCCCATCAGCTTCAACATCTCGCGCACCGACCTCGAGAGCGGCATCGATTTGTTCGGAGCGATCGAGGAGACGATGCGGCAGGCGGAGCTGCCGCGCGAGCTCGTGCACGTGGAGATCACGGAGAGCGCCCTGAACGGCAGCTCGAGCGCGATGGCCGATGCCATCCGCCGCTTCCACGAGCTGGGGCTCGAGGTCTGGATGGACGACTTCGGGTCAGGGTACTCCTCGCTCAACGTGCTGAAAGACTACGACTTCGACGTCATCAAGATCGACATGCAGTTCATGAGCACGTTCGACGAGCGCTCGCGCTCGATCGTGCGCTCGGTGTGCGAGATGGCGAGGTCGCTGGGAATTCGCACCGTCGCCGAGGGCGTCGAGACGGAAGAGCAGTTCGCATTCCTCGAGCGCATCGGATGCACCTACGCGCAGGGGTACTTGTTCAGCAAGCCGCTCCCCGCCGACGAGGTGTTCCAGAAGATGGAGGGGTACAGGTAGAGTACGCGCCTGCAGGGTGCAGGGGCCGAGGATGGCACGGGACCGCCCGAGGGCGACATGGCCAGGCGGCCGCGGTTCGCCCTCGCCGCCCTCCATGCCAGACGTGGCGCGGAAGCGGCCGAGGGTGACGTGCCCCGAGTTCGCCGTGTCTCCCTTGCATGGGCTCACGCCAGTCGCGGCGTGGGAGCTGCCAAAGGGGAGCGGAAACGTCTCCCTTGCCGGCTCTCGAGGCAGGTAGATGCCGCAGATGCCACGGGACACGCCGAGGGCGACGGATTCTGCCGCGGAGCGGGCCGAGGGCGACGGAATCGGGCCCCGAAGCGTCTCCCTTGCGCCCTCTCGCGGCAGCAAGCCTCGCGGCAGCAAGCCTCGCGGCAGCCGGCACCGCGGCAGGCGGCTGTCCAATCACATGAGCTTCGTCTTGGAGAGCTGCTCGTGCGAGAAGTTGTTGAACTTGATAATCGGCTTTCTGATGACCAGACCCAGCAGCAGCGAGAACGTGCCGAGCGACACCACGATGAACGCCAGGCTCTGCACGAGCTCCATGCCGTAGATCCCCGCCACGCACGCCTGCAGCGCCTTCATGCCGTACACGAACGGCAAGAACGGGTAGAGCACCTCGTAGATGCCGCCGGACATCTCGATGGGGAAGATGCCGCCCGATCCCGCGACCTGCACGACGAGCAAGATAACTGACAGCGCCTTGCCGACGTTTCCGAACGAGACCGTGAGCGTGTAGACGAAGAACGCGAAGACCTGCCCGATCACGACCCCGCTCAGCACGAACAGCACCGGGTGCACGCACTGAATCTGCAGGAAGAACACATCGCCCAGGCACACGAAAAGACTCTGTCCAAACGAGAGCAGCGAGAAGACGCCATAGCGCCCAAAATATTCCTCGGACGGCTTGATACCCGGGTACATCTCACGGCGCTTCGGCCCGAGGTTGACCTGCAGCATCGCGACGAGGATGACCGCACCCACCCACAGCGACAGCAGCGTGTAGAACGGGATCATCATCGAGCCGTTGTTCTCGATGGGATAGACCGCGTTGCGCTCGATCTTGACCGGCGCGGAAAGATAGGTCGACAGACTCGACGCATCGTCGCCGATGATCTTCTTGACCGTCTCGATATCGCCCGACGCCAGCGCCTTGTCCAGGTCGTCCTTTGCCTGCTTGAGGTCGGACACCGCGCCGTCGAGCTGCGAGGCCGTCTCGTTCAAGGTGCCCTGCGCGGCGACGAGCGAGTTGCCGAGCGAGTCCGTCGCATTCGTCAGGTTGGCGACCGTCGTGTCGATTTTGCCCGCGAGGTCCGTCGAATACCCCGACACCTGGTCGAGCGAAGACGACAGCTTCTGGATGGCGCTTTGCACATCCGACTCGTACTGCGACTGCAGCGTCGTGATCTCGGAGCCCGCCTGCTCGATGAGCTGCTTGGTCTCGTCGCGCTTGGCATCGCTTTCGCCGGACGCCTGGTCGATGGAGTCCGCATAGTCGACGAGGCTCGCGGAGAGTTGCCGCTGCGTCTCGGCAGACGAGCGCATCTGCGAGATGACGCCGTCGAGACGCCCGTCGGTGTTGACAGTCTGGAGCGTGTCCGCCATCTGATCGTAGGCCTGCGCAGAGTCGCTCACGTCGCCGGAAAGCTGCCGCAGGTCCTTCGAGGAAAGGTCCGCGATGTCGCCGACGGCGTCGTAGGCGGCATCCGCATGCTGCGAGATGGAGTCAAACGACTGCGCGCTCTTGTCGATGGCCTCGTTGACCGCCTGCGTCAGCCCGTCGAGCGTCTGGGAGCTCTCATCGAGGTCCTGCCGCGCCGAGCTGGTCGCCTCCGAGACGGCATCGGAGGCCGACCCGGAATCGGCCAGCATCTTCTCCGAGGAGCTCACGAGC
>JBJEHP010000136.1:0-9762 GCA_051876145.1 Coriobacteriales bacterium
GCCTCTCAGCCCCTCCAGAGCGAGAACGTGGACGAGGACGAAGACGAGGTGGGGAATGCGGCGTTTGCCCCCAAGGAGGGCAACTTCATGCCAACCGTCGCCATCCCGACGGTTTCTGCGGCGAACGACGAGGCAGAAGACGTCTCGAATGGCGCGGGCAAACCACCGTCTTCCAAGCCCAAAGCGCGCAAGCCGCTCATCATCGGTATCGTCATCGCGGCGATTGCCGTCGTGGCGGTGCTCCTCGGCGTCTTCATCTCTGGAAACCTGGTGCCCGCTCCCACGAGCACTGTGGTCAACGTCAAGTTCTCCATCGAAGCGCCGGGTTACGACTCGAAGGACTCCGCGCTTCCCGTCGAGGTGACGGGCACGACGTCGGGTGGCTCTGCCTACGACCAGGACTTCTTCATCGACCCTGGCGGAAACGGCGTCCAACTCGCGCCTGGCTCGTACTCGCTCGCGGTCAAGGCATCGCCGCTGCTCGACGACGGCAACCTGTACACGGTCCCCTCGAGCACACTTTCGTTCGAGATCCCCCAGGCGGTCCAGGACGGGGCGACGTTCGAGGTGCCCAACGGCACGATTTCGCTGAGCTATGCGTCCCCGGCCGATATCACCGACGCACAGGTCGACAGCTCCTACGACATGGCCATCACGTCCGGCTTCGACAAGGCGACGGCCGATGCCTACAAGAAGGCGCTCGTCAAGAACCGCGACGAGGCACTTGCCGCCAAGAAGGCGGCGGACGAGAAGGCAGCAGCGCAGGCGGCGCAGCAGGCAGCGGCGGCAGAGGCTGCCAAGAAGGCCGCCGAGGAAGCCGCAAAGCCCGTCACCTGGTACAGCGCCACCGCCCATGCGCCCACCAGGGCGGATGAAGCGGTCATCTACTCCCTGTCCGCCTCGGGCAGCACGCTCACGGTGGACGCCGCGTTTAACGAGGCGGCCAGCTACGAGGGGCTTGCCAACGTGAAGGCGCCGCAGGCGCGCAAGACCTACAGCTTCACTCTCACGAAGGACACGAAGTGCTACTCGGTGGGCGGCGAGGGCGCCCCGCAGCAGATTTCGATCGACCAGGTGGCCCAGGCGGTCTCGAGCCAAAGCGGCCTGGCCGTCATCATCGAGGTGCGCGGGGACAGCGTGCTCGAGGTGCGCTTGGCAAGCTAGCGCCTTGCCCACGGGACCTTCAAACTCGTGCTCTAGACTGAGACGACATGTGTGGAAGAGACGACACGAACAAGCAAGAGAAGACGGCGAGAGGAAACAGACGTGGCACAACAGGAGCAGGCCCCCTCGGGCACGGACTCGAAGCAGCCCAAAGACCTCGACGTGGGCGAATACGCCGAGAGCTTTGGGGCGCTCAAGACGAGCATGTCGCAGGGCCGCGACCTGAGGAAGCGCAAAGCCGACCTCAAGGCGTATCGGGAGCAGACGGCAAAGGACAAGGCGACCTACGAGGATGAGGCGAGTATCCTCGCCAACTACGACCAGGTCGTCGGCGAGCAGCATGACCTCATCGCGAGCACGCAGCGCGAGCTCGACGCCCAGACCGAGCACATGGACCGGCTGAACGCCGACTTGGCGCAGGCCAAGGGCGATTTGGCGACTACCCGCAGCCACGACGAATCGGCGCTCGCAGACCTCAAGCGCGAGCTCGACGCCAAGGTGAAGGCGTCAGAATCGGCATACGAACAGGCCAAGCGTGCGAGCGAGCAGGCAAAGACGCGCCATGAGCAGGCGCAGGGCACCTCTTCCGAAAGCGAGATGCTGGAAGTGCTCGAGCGAGCCGACCAGCACAAGGCGGCTGCAAAAGACGCCTTCAAGTCCGAGCGCGACACCGCGAAGCGTGCCTACAAGAAGCAAAAAGACGTGTTCGACAAGGCGGAAAAGCCCCTCGAGACGAAGGTCGACAAGCTCGAGGACGAGGTGAAGCAGCTGAGCGCCGCCATCACGAAGAACCGGGGCACCATCGCCGCAGCCCAGCAGCGGATCACGTACTGCGAGCAGGTGCATGACGACCCTGCGCGGGTCGAGACACTCAAGGCAGAAATCGAGCGTCGTGAGGTGCAGGCGGAGAGCATGCAGAAAGACATCGACGCGCTCGCCGACCAGCGTGCCGAGGTCAAGAAGTCGACCGGTAAGGCGAAAGGCGTGCTCATCGGCCTCGTCGCGCTCGTGATCGTCATCATCGTCGCGATTGTCATCGTGACCACGCGCGGCTTCTGATGCTGCGTGCTGGTACGTGCTACCGCAGGCGCCAGCAATCCTTGCTCACCGTCAGCTTGAGCTTTTCAGAGAAACGAAGAGAGCCGGAAAGGACGTACCTTTTCCGGCTCTCTTGCATTGTTGCGCGTATGCTGCGGTGACGCTTAGTTCGTGGGGGAACCGGTCGTGAACGCGATGACCGCCATGACGACGACAACGACGACAGCGAGGATGATGCACGCGCGGGAGAAGCTGTGGGCACGCTTGTCGATATCGGCGACGGCCTCGACGCCCTCCTGCTTGATTGCCGCCATGCGCTCGGCGGCCTCCTTCTTGAGGGTGTCGACGTCTTTCAGGACAGATTTGCAATGAGGGCAGATATCGGTCTTATCGGGAATCTCTGCATTGCAAGTGGGGCATTTCACTTCGGGTACCTCCCAAAAATCTCCATATTACAGCAGTGCAATTATACGCATTCGCACACTGCAGTGGGCGACGAGCTTTGGGGACGCGAGTCGGCAGCTCTGATGAGGGCTCGTTTGGCACGGTCCGCAAGCGTGCCAAACGACTTTTTGCGCGCGCGTTGCCCGAGCGGGTCGGGTACTATAGGGCAAAGATGATTGGACGGGAAGGCGGAGGCGCTCATGTCGGGGCTGGCGGATCATCGGGCCGATTCCACAGACGAAGCCGAGCAGGCGAGGCTCGTCGAAGTGCTCTCGGAAAGCGAGAGGCTCCTCGACGAGACAATTGGCGCCGCACTTGCCGAGGCAGACGTCGACCGGGCTATTTTCAGCGTTCTCGAGCGGCTCGGGACGCGGGTGAGCGCACGGCGCGTCATCTTGTGCGAGATGATCGGCCGCAACAAGGTCACCTGCACTTACGAATGGTCTGCCTCCAGTGTCGAGCCGCTTGCTGGCCGCGATGAAAGCTTCAACTTCAAACCCTACAGCGATGCCTGGCGCGATGCGTTCAACGAGCAGGGGGTTGCGATGGCGTCGGCAGGCGAGGGACTCGACCTGTACGGTGCCGAACGCGTCGTGGTTGTGCCCGTGTGCGCCGAGGGTCAGCGCGTGGGGTACGGCGTGGTCATCGACGCGCCGGAAGATATGCAGGCGGAGTATGTGGGGCTGATGCGCCAGACGATCGTCTTCACCGGAGTGCTGCTTCGCAGGAGAAACTACGCCAACGACAAGGATCGGTGGAACCGGCGCGACTCGGCAACAGGTGCGCAGAACAGAGCCTCTCTGTACGCTCAGGCACGACGCCTCGACAAATCCGAGCCCCTCGGGCTCGTGAGCTGCGATATCAACGGCCTGCGGGCAATCAATCGCATGCAGGGCTTCGAGGCGGGCGATGCCGCCATCGCGTGGCTGGCAAAGGCCATGCTCAAGTGCTTCCGCTCCGAAGACGTGTTCAGGCTCGGAGACGACGAGTTCCTCGCCTGGCTGCCCGTCGTGAACGAGCTCGCCTTCTCGAAGCGCGTCGAAAAGCTGTGCGCGAAGATTTTGCGCGGGCAGGTCGACGTCGCGTTTGCGCAGAAGTGGTACCCCTCGTGGGAGAACAAGGATATTGACCAGCTCATCGACGAGATGGACGACCTGCGCCTTCGGGGCAAGGGCAGGGGCTGAGAAAGCCCGGAAAGTCCTTCCCGGAAACGCTTCGATCCATGAAAAAGCGCCCCTTCTTCCAGACTGCAGTTGCAATCCGAAAAAGGGGCGCTTTGCGATAAGCACCTAGAAGCAGCTCGGGCAGGCGCCTCGCTACCCTGCACTCGCCGTTACGCGTTGAGCAGGAACGCCTCGTAGCCCTTGCGCGCCTCGTAGAGGTCGGCCTTGCTGATGACCTCCCACGGCGCGTGCATCGACAGTACGGGCACGCCGGAGTCGATGACGTCCATGTCGTACTTGGCGGGCAGGTAGGCGATGGTGCCGCCGCCTCCGATGTCGACCTTGCCCAGCTCGCAGGTGTGGTACACGACGCCAGCATCGTCCATCACGCGGCGCACGAGCGCGACGAACTCGGCAGACGCGTCGTTGGAGCCGCTCTTGCCGCGCGCGCCCGTGTACTTGTTGAACACGAGGCCGCCGTGCAGGTAGCCGGCGTTTTTGGACTCGAACACGCTCGCGTAGCTCGGGTCGACGCCCGCGGAGACGTCGGACGAGAGCATACGGGAGTTCTTGAGCGCGCGACGCAGGGCAATCTCGCCGCTTTCGCCCGCGAGCTCCATGACCTCGCGCATCGTGTTCTCGAAGAAGTTGGATGCCATGCCCGTCGCGCCCACCGAGCCGATCTCCTCTTTATCCACGAGGATGGTGACGGCGGTGCGCTTGGGGTCTTTAACGGCGAGCTGCGCCTCGAGGCTCGGCCAGGCGCAGACGCTGTCGTCGTGGCCGTAGCCGAGGACCATGGAGCGGTCAAAGCCGAGCTCGCGTGCGCGGCCCGCCGGCACGACCTCGAGCTCTGCAGAGAGGAAGTCCTCCTCAGCGACATCGTATTTCTCGGCGAGGATCTTCAAGACGTTGGCCTTGACGGGCTCTTTCTCGGCGAGCTTCTCCCAGGCCGGCCTGTCGTCGTCTTCGTCGGCGTCCTTGGAGGCGTCGGCGTCGAGCACGAGCGGCTTGCCGCCGACGAGCAAATCGAGCGCCTCGCCCTCGACGACCTTGCTCGCGTCCTTCTTCATCTGCTCTTGCGCCAGGTGGATGAGCAGATCGGTGACGACGAACACGGGGTCGGACGGGTCTTCGCCCACGTTAACGGGCACGACGGTCCCGTCGGTCTTGGCGATGACGCCGTGGATGGCCAGCGGGAGCGTGACCCACTGGTACTTCTTGATGCCGCCGTAGTAGTGCGTGTCGAGGAACGCCAGGTCGGTGGACTCGTAGAGCGGGTTCTGCTTGAGGTCGAGGCGCGGGGAGTCGATGTGCGCACCCAGGATGTTGAGGCCGTTCACAAGCGGCTCGGTGCCCAGGTGGACGAGGATGAGGGCCTTGCCGTGCGTGTGTGCCCAGACCTTGTCGCCCGCCTTCAGGCGAGTGCCGTTCTCGATGAGCTTCTCGAGCGAGACGTAGCCGGCGTCTTCGGCCTCCTTGATGGCGGCAGCGGCGATCTCGCGCTCGATCTTGTTATCGGAGATGAAGTCGATATAGCGTGCGGCCAGCTCGTCCACTTTGGCGAGCTCGTCGTCTGAATAGGTTTTCCAGGCGTTTTGGTGTTCCATGCGCTTCCTCCTCGGTCTGCGTTCGTCGAAACATTGACTGCCCGCTACACTAGCACGCGCGCTTTTACCCGCCCGGTTTCGCAACCATTTTGAAACCGCCTTTTGCCGAGGCGGGGTCTTTCGCCGGGTCGGGAAAGCTATACCTCGAGGAGCCTTTTCGGGCACAGGCACACGGCGTAGCTGTTGTCGCCAAAGTAGACGCCCACCAGGCTGCACAGCCAGCCGATCTTGTCCGCCCGGCACGGTATTCCCGCCGCGTCGAGCCGCTCCTGCACGGCAGCGATGTGCTCGTCCGCATTTGCACCGCAAAACCTGAGCTCGGGGTCCTCATGGCACGCGGCGTATTCCGCAACGAGTCTGACGAGCTCCTTGTACTGCGCTTTCGTGCCGCGCGGCTTGGAGATGATGTTCACGGCGCCGTCGCTTTTGCGCAGCGTGAGGATGGGCTTGAGCGAAAGCCCGCTGTCTGCGCCCTCGCCGCCTTCGGCGATCTTTCCGCCCTTGTAGATGAACTCGATGCTCTGCATTCCCACGAAGATGGTGGATTCCTCGACGATCTGCTGCATACGCGCCGTGACGGCTTCGAGTGCGACGCCTGCATCGCGCATGCGGCATGCCGTCTCGATCATCATGGACATGACCGCGGCTGTGCTCTTGGAATCGACGCACGAGATGGGAATCTCAAGGTCGTCGCAGCCCTGGGCGGCGACGACACTCGAGTTGTAGGTGCCGGACGCCGCGCCGGTGAGCGTGATGCACAAGATGCCGTCAGCTCCAGCGGCGGTCGCCTTCCTGAAAGCGGCCTCGAACGCGCCCGGAGCGGGGCAGGCGCTTTTGGGCAGCTCGGGGTAGCGCTCGTGCAGCATCTCGTAGAAGCGGGCTGGTTCCAGCTCGAAGCCGTCGACGTAGACTTCGTCGCCAAAGTTGATGGTCAGCGGGACGACGGAGACTCTGAGCTCGTCGAGCCTGGTCAGGGGGATATCGCTCGTGCTGTCGGTGACAATGGCAAACATGATGCTCCTTGCTCTTTTCGTGTCCACGGGGGTGTGTCGTTCGCGCATATGGATGCAATAGTGGACAACGCAGCGAGGCTTGTTGGGAAGAATCTTTATTTTGCGCAAAGAACAGGTGGAGGTGTGCCGGGTGCTGGTAGAATCGGCGCTGTTTTATCTGGTGCCTGCCAGGGGGACGCATGGGATTCGTTGAACTGCTGCTGATCGGCGTCGGGCTGTCGATGGACGCCTTCGCGGTCTCTATCTGCAAGGGGCTCGGCATGCAGCGCGTAAACTGGGGCCACTCGCTCGTCATCGCGCTGTTCTTTGGAGGCTTTCAGGCCCTTATGCCGCTTCTGGGCTGGGCGCTCGGCAGCCAGTTTGCCGTCTACGTGACGCCCGTCGCCCCCTGGGTCGCCTTCGCGCTGCTCGCGTTTGTCGGCGGAAAGATGCTGTGGGACGCCTTTCATGAGGACGAAGGGGATGACGCTGGGAAAGATGCGGACAAGCTCGACTTGAAGGAGCTGCTCATGCTCGCCATCGCCACGAGCATCGATGCATTTGCCGTGGGGCTGAGCTTCGCGTTTCTGCAGGTCGACATCGTGTCGTCGGTCGCCATCATCGGCGCCACGACCTTTGTGCTCTCGCTTGTGGGCGTGAGTGCGGGCAACGTCTTTGGCTCGAGGTGGGAGCGGCCCTCGACGATCGCGGGCGGCGTGATCTTGATCTTGATCGGCCTGCACACGCTGCTCGACGGGATGGGCATCCTCCCGTTTTAGCCGCTACATCGCGCGGCGCACCGCGTCTTTCCAGCCATCCAGCAGCTCGTCGACGTGCGTCTGCTCCATCTGGGGCTCGAAGACGTCGTCGGAGGAGCGCAGGGCGCGCAGCTCGTCGGTGCTTTTCCAGAAGCCGGATGCGAGCCCCGCCAGAAACGCCGCGCCGAGCGCGGTGGTCTCGATGTTTTGGGGACGGCGGATCTGCACGCGCGAGATGTCTGCCTGGAACTGCATGAGGAAGTCGTTCGACGAGGCCCCGCCGTCCACGTTGAGCTCGCGCATGGGTTTGCCCGCGTCCGCCTCCATGGCGACGCACAGGTCGTTGAGCTGGTAGGAGAGCGCCTCGAGCGCGGCGCGCACGATGTGCGCCCGGTTGGTGCCGCGCGTGAGCCCCGTGATGATGCCGCGCGCCTCGGGGTTCCAGTAGGGCGCCCCGAGTCCGGTGAACGCGGGCACGATGTAGACGCCGCCCGTGCTCTCGACCGTCGAGGCGATGTATTCGGTCTCGGCGGCGTTCTGGATCAGGCCGAGCTCGTCGCGCAGCCACTGGATGAGCGCGCCGGCAATGAACACGCTGCCCTCGAGCGCGTATTCGGTGTGCCCGACGCCAGGGGCGGACGCCGCGATGGTGGTGACCAGGTTGTTCTTGGATGGCTTGGGGTCAGAGCCGACGTTCATCAGCAGGAAGCAGCCCGTGCCGTAGGTATTCTTTGCCTGTCCCTCCTCGAAGCAGCACTGGCCGAACAGGGCGGACTGCTGGTCGCCTGCCACGCCGCAGATGGGGATGCCGGCAGGGATGTTGGGGTAGGCGGTCACGCCGAAGTCCCCCGCCGAGGGCCTGACCTCGGGCATCATGCAGGCGGGAATGCCGAACAGCTCGAGCAGCTCGCGATCCCAACAGCCCTCGTAGATGTTGTAGAGCATGGTGCGGCTCGCGTTGGTGACGTCGGTCGCGTGCACCTTGCCGCCGGTCAGGTTCCAAACGAGCCAGCAGTCGACGGTGCCGAAAAGCAGCTCGCCGCGCTGCGCGCGCTCGCGGGCACCTTCGACGTTGTCGAGCAGCCACTTGATCATGCTCGCCGAGAAGTACGCGTCGGGGTGCAGGCCGGTCTTCGCGACGATATGCTGCGCGACCTCCTCGCTGCCGCAGAGCTCCTCGATGATGGGGGCGGTGCGGCGGCACTGCCAGACGATGGCGTTGGCGATGGGCTCGCCGGTGGCGCGGTCCCACACGATGGTGGTCTCGCGCTGGTTGGTGATGCCGATGCCGACGATGTCCCTCGCGGAAAGCGCGTGCTTAGTCAGAAGCTCGGCAAAGCTGCCGAGCTGGCTGAACAAGATCTCCTGCGGGTTGTGTTCCACCCAGCCGGGCTTGGGGTAGATCTGCCCGAACTCGCGCCGCACCTCGTCGACGCAGGTGCCATCGTGGTCGATGAGGACGGTCCTCGACGAGGTCGTCCCCTGGTCGAGTGCGATGAGGTACTTCTTGTCTTGCGTGGTCTCGCTCATGTGCGGTCCTTTCGCAGGTGGTGCTCGTGGCTGATCGTGTCGGGTGGGGTGCCGGGAGGCTACCGGGTGGCGTCTCGGGTCGTGACATGCTCGTCGAGCCAGTCCGCGATGTCGGCAAAGACGCGCTCGTGCTCGGCTTCGGCCAAGATCTCGTGCCGCATGTGCTCGTAGAGCTTGACCTCCACGTCCTCAACGCCTGCATCGCGTGCGAGTGCGGCGGCAGTTCTCACGCCCGCGCCGTTGTCTCCCACCGGGTCGCTTTCCCCGCTCACGTAGAGCAGGGGCAGGTTCTTGGGGATGGCGCTCGCGCTTTGGGGCGAGCAGACCTCCCCGGTCAGGCTCGTGACCACCTGATAGCCACCGGCCGAGAACATGAACCCGCAGCGCTCGTCGCGCACGTAGCGGTCGACGTTTTGCTCGTCGAACGAGAGCCAGTCGACGGGCGTGCGCGGGTTGGCGATGCCCTTGTTGTAGGCGCCGACACCCATGCCGTCGAGCAGCTTGCTCTTGGTGTCTTCGCCTTTGCGCTTGGCGATGAAGGTGGCGAGCACGTTGCCGAGCTTGGAGGTGGCGGGCGGTACGTGGCCGGTCCCGCAGATGACGGCGCCCGCCAGCCCACCGCCGTGGCGGGTCACGTAGGCGCGCGTGAGGTAGCTGCCGAGCGAGTGGCCGAACAGGAAGTAGGGGGTGCCGCCGGCCCCATAGTCCGCGACCATCTTGTTGCGCAGCTCGTGCATGTCGGCGATGAGGTACTCCTTGCCGTTCTCGCCGGGAAGGCAGCCCCAGCGCTCCGGCGAGCTGCTCGCTCCGTGGCCGATGTGGTCGTGGCCGCACACGAGGTAGCCGCGGGCGGCGAGGAAGCGCGCGAACTCATCGTAGCGGCCGATGTGCTCTGCCATGCCGTGCGCGATCTGGACCGTCGCCTTGTGCCCGTCTGAGGCGGGGTCGTGCCAGACGTAGCCGTGGATGACGGAGCTGCCGTCATGGGAGGCGAACCTGATGGGATCGCGCAGTATGGAGTCAGTCATGCAATGTACCTCGCTCGAATATTGCTCGCATAATC
>JBJEHP010000137.1:0-9711 GCA_051876145.1 Coriobacteriales bacterium
CATGGCAACCGACCGGGACGTCCTCGGTGACGTAGCGGTTCTTGATGGTGAACGGGCCGGTGCCGTAGCCGACTTCCCATTCTTCCTCGAACGGGACGTTGCAGCCCTCGCCCATGTACTCCTCGCCCAGGACGCTCGTGCGCTGGAAGAAGACTTCCTTCTTGAACTCCTGGATGCCGACGCCGATGGCCTTGGCCAGCGCGATCTCCTCGTTGTAGAACTGGTACTGCACCTCGGAGATGGACGGGCAGAAGGAGTGGCTGTAGATGGAGTAGTCGTGAATGTTGTTGCGCAGCACGGTGGAGAAGTTCTCCATCGTGGAGACGCCGAGCAGGGTGCCGGGGACGTGGATGACCGGGTTGACGTTGGAGAACCCGATGTCGAGCACGGTGCCGCCGCTCGTCACGCCGTCGCCTTGGGTGATCGCGTCAAAGCAGCCGAGCGCCTTGGAGCTTTCGAGGAAGTCTTCCTGGTCGGTCATGGGCAGCGCGGCGCCGCGCAGCGTGATGGCGCGGTAGACGAGCGAGACATGCGCGTTGGGCACGCCGCCCTCGGTGTCGACGCGGGTGCCGTACGGCGCGCTCGACCAGCCGCCGATGATGACTTTCTTGTCGCAGCCCGCCTCCCTCATCATCTTGCGGAGCTCGAGGCTGCCGTAGTTGTCGGGGATGATGTGGATGATCTGGCCATCTTCGAGGTAGGGGATGAGCTCCTCGAAGAAGGTCTCGTGCGCGACGCTCGGGATGCCGACGATTATGAGCTTGGCGCCCTTGACCGCCTCGGCCACGCTGTTGGTGGCAAGTGCGAACTTGGCCTTGCCCCAGCGCTCGAAGCCGTACTTGGTCTGGGTGCCGGGCAGCTTGGGGCCAATGGTCACGCCGGTCTTGTCCACGTTGCCGAGCGTGCTTTCGAAGAACGGATCGAGGTCGCAGATGCGCACCTCCTGGCCGGCAAGCGCGCAGTCCGCCGCGCAGGTCTTGCCAACTGCACCGCCGCCGAGCACGGCGATCGGCGCGTTGCGCAGCTCCTCAACATTGATAGTCATGGTTCCTCCTCTTGTTTCACGCAGGTTCTCCTGCGCCCTTGTGGCAAATGTTCAGACACGATTATGTCGGGCCGTGCGCGAATTGTTCCTCTGCATATCTTGTAGCTGGCCATATATAGAATGAAACGTAAGCAAGGAGGACTTGATGTGATGGTATACGAACGTTTTTCAGCGGATAAACCGCAGGTAAAAAGCTTGTAAACGAGTGGCAGCACGTCCCATTGACGATATCGATGGCCAGACGTGAAATTCTCCCATCACCAAACCCCTTGAAGCCCCAAACCTTCTCCCGTAATCTGCTCACCCGTTGCGATGCAGCAGCTCAACTGCATGACTCGGCATTGTGAAAGCTGCAAATCGCATATCGGAAAAATCGAGTGCCCTGTGGGGTCTGAGCGGCAAAGGAGGTAACGGTGCAACTGACGAGGAGCCTGGGCGGTATCGCCCGAATGCATGGGCGCAGGGCGGCCACGGCTGGGCACCGCCTCTGTGCCCGCGCTGCGCACGAGCGGCGCAATCCCAGCACTACCACGATGTATTCGAAACGACCTATCTAGGGGAGAACCATGAAATTCAAGAAGCCATCTAAGAAGCTCATCGTCGCCGCGGCGTGCAGCCTCGCCCTCGTCGGCGCAATCGGCCTGGTCGGCTGCGACGGCAGCCAGCAGTCCGGCTCCAACGGCGCGAGCGGGGACAAGACGATCACCGTCGCCGCCGTGCCCACGCCGCACGCACAGATCCTCAACGACGTGGTCAAGCCCATTTTGGAGAAGGAGGGCTACACGCTCGAGGTCAAGGAGTTCAACGACTACGTGCAGCCCAACACCGTCACCGAGGAAGGCGACGTCGACGCCAACTACTTCCAGCACGAGCCCTACCTCGACAATTTCAACGCCGAGAACGGCACGCACCTGGTAAAGGTCACCGCCGTGCACTACGAGCCGTTCGGGCTGTACGCCGGCAAGACCAAGTCGCTTGCCGACCTCAAAGACGGCGCCATCATCGCCGTTCCCAACGACACCACCAACGAGGCACGTGCGCTGCTGCTGCTCGAGCAGGAGGGCCTGATCAAGCTCAAGGACGGCGTCGGCGTGACGGCCACCACCAAAGACATCGCGTCCAACCCCAAGAACCTTCAGTTCAAGGAGCTCGAGGCAGCGCAGGTCTCCCAGTCGCTGCAGGACGTGGACATTGCGGCCATCAACTCCAACTACGCTCTGCAGGCGGGCCTGAACGTCAACAAAGACGCCCTCGCCGTCGAGGACGCCAATGGCACCGCGGCGCAGACCTACGCCAACCTGCTCGTCGTCAAGGACGGCAACCAGGATTCCGACAAGATCAAGGCACTTGCCGCCGCCCTGAACTCCGACGAGGTACGCGATTACATCAACAACACCTACGACGGAGCTGTCAAGCCAGTTTTCTAAACAATCAGCACCATACAAGCTGCTGGGCAGTGCGGGGCGTGCAGCGCTCCGCACTGTTGCATGTAAGAAGGTAGAAATGATCGAAATCAAGAACTTGAAGAAGGTGTACAGCACGCGCGAGGGCGATGTCGTGGCACTCGACGACATCAACTTGTCCATCAAGAAGGGCGAGGTCTTCGGCATCCTGGGCGAGTCCGGCGCGGGCAAGTCCACGCTCGTGCGCTGCATCAACCTGCTCGAGCGCCCCACCGAGGGCCAGGTCATCATCGACGGCGTCGACGTGACCAACTACACGGGACGCGACCTGCGCAAGCTTCGCACCAAGATCGACATGATCTTCCAGAACTTCAGCCTGTTCCAGCAGCGTACCGTCATGCAAAACGTCACGTTCCCGCTCGAGCTGCAGGGTGTGGACCGCGCCGAACGCGTTGAGCGTGCCAAGAACCTCATCGAGCTCGTCGGGCTTTCGGGCAAGGAGTCCCGCTACCCGAGCGAGCTTTCCGGTGGGCAGCAGCAGCGCGTGGCCATCGCGCGTGCGCTCATCAACCGCCCGGAGGTCATGCTGTGCGACGAGGCGACCTCGGCCCTCGACTCGCGCACGACCATCCAGATCCTCGACCTGCTCAAAGACATCAACAAGCGCATGGGCGTCACACTCGTCGTTATCACGCACGCGCTGTCCGTCGCAGAAGAGATCTGCGACCGCGTCGCGATGATCGACGGCGGGCGCATCGTCGAGCAGGGCACGACGCACGAGGTCTTCTCCAACCCGCAAAGCGATATCGCCAAGGAGCTGCTCGCGCATCACGAGGTCAGCTCCACGATCTCTGTCAGCGTGGGGCAAGAAGGCCTGCTCGATGCCGAGAAGGGGGAGGAGCAGTAATGGAGTACCTGTCCGAGTTCTTTGCCGAATACGGCGGGCTTCTGGCCCAGGGCACTATCGACACGCTCGTCATGACCGTCGTCTCGTGCCTGTTCGCCTACGTGATCGGGCTTCCCGTTGGCGTCGCCTTCGCGGTGACCACGCCCAACGGGCTGCACCCCATCCGCTGGCTCAACACGGTCCTCGGGTGGATCATCAACATCGGCCGCTCGATCCCGTTCGTCATCCTGCTCGTCGCGATCATCCCGTTCACGCGCCTGATCGTGGGCACGTCGCTCGGCGTGCCGGGCGCCATCGTCCCGCTCGTCGTCTCCGCCGCCCCCTTCGTGGCGCGCATCGTCGAACAGTCCATCGCCGAGGTCGACCCGAGCCTGGTCGAGGCGGCGCAGAGCTTTGGCGCGAGCAACTTCCAGATCGTCTACAAGGTGCTGCTCAAAGAGGCGCTGCCCTCCATCGTGCGCGGCGTGGCCATCACGTTCGTGAACCTGTTCGGCTACTCCGCCATGGCGGGCACCGTCGGCGCCGGCGGCCTGGGCGACATCGCCATCCGCTACGGCTACCAGCGCTGGCAGGCAGACGTCATGCTGGCCGCGGTCATCCTGTGCGTCATCCTCGTGCAGGTTTTCCAGAGCGTGGGAGACTTCACCGCGCGCAAGATCGACCGGCGTCGCATCGCCGGCTAGACGCCGCGACAGTCCAGACAACGCGAAGCGGGCTGCACCTTTGGGGGATTCCCCCGAGGTGCAGCCCGCTTTTTTTGCAGGTGCGTAGGAGCGTGAAATGACACGATACCCACGGCCCCTCGTGCCAAAATGACACGATACCCACGGCCCCTCGTGCCATTTGCGCGTGGGGGAGCCTTACTCCTCGTCGCCCTCGTTGCCGAACTCGATCAGGCGGCCGTTTTTATCGTAGAAGTCGAGGTGACGGCCGTTCTCGTCATAGTACTTGTCTGCGTTGGTGGAGTGCGGGCCCCAGTCCTGGTCGTTCGGGCGCGGCATCCAGCCGCCGCCAAACAGGTGCACGTGGAAGTGCTTCACGCTCTGGCTCGCGTCGTCGCCCGTGTTGACGAGCAGCCTGAAGCCGTTTTTGAGCCCCTTGATCTCGGCGACCTTCTGCACGGCGCCAAACACGTGGCCAAGCGTCTCTTCCGGCACGTTGTCCGCGATGTCGGAGTAGTGGTCCTTCGGAATGATGAGCGTGTGCACGGGCATCAGCGGCTCCATGTCGTCGAACGCGATGACGTGCTCGTCTTCGTACACCTTCTTCGTGGGGATTTCGCCTGCGCCGATCTTGCAGAAGATGCAGTTCTCGTCAATCATGTCCACTCCTTCGTATGGTTTGGGTTGCAAGTGCAGAATACCAGCAAGTGCCGGGGCTGGCCGCGCCGTGCCTGGAAATGGCCATAGATAATCGCGAGACATGCCCATGTCAAGAATAGAAATCCGATTGGCAACGTTGCGCCTGGCGGGCTGGACACTTGCACTATCATGGCAAAAAACCAACTCGATGTGAGGATGCGAGAGTACATGTTCGACGGAATCGAAAGCCCCGGCCGCAACGACGATTGCTGGTGCGGCAGCGGCAAGAAGTACAAGAAGTGCCATTTGCACAACGACCAGCGCATGCAGGAGCTGTGGGAAGAGGGCGAGGAGGTACTCCCGCGCGACCTGCTCAAAGGCCCCAAGGACATCGAGGGCATCAAGTATTCGGCTGAGGTCAACGTCGGCTCGCTCGACTACGTCGCCGAGCACATCAAGGCGGGCGTCTCGACGGCAGAGATCGACAAGTGGGTCTACGACTATTGCATCGAGCACGACGCCATCCCGGCAGACCTCAACTACGAGGGCTTTCCCAAGAGCGTGTGCACGTCCATCAACGAGGTCGTGTGCCACGGCATTCCCAACGAGCACGACATCTTGAAGGAGGGCGACATCGTCAACGTCGACATGTCGACCATCCGCAACGGCTACTTCTCCGACTCGTCGCGCATGTTCTGCATCGGTACGGTCGACAGCGAGTGGCAGCGCCTCGTCGACACGACCAAGGCCGCCGTCGAGGCGGGCCTTGCCGCCATCAAGCCCTGGATTCACCTGGGCGATGTCTCTGCCGCGGTCAACAAGGTGGCGACGGATGCCGGCTTTTCCGTGGTCGCGGAGTTTGGCGGGCACGGCATCGGCCACGAGTTCCACGAGGACCCGTTCGTGAGCTTTACCGCCGAGGCGGGGACCGGCCCCATCTTGGTGCCGGGCATGTGCTTCACCATCGAGCCCATGGTCAACCTGGGCGATGCGGCCATCGACATGAACGATCCGAACGGCTGGACCGTCCGCACCAAAGACGGCCTGCCCACGGCGCAGTGGGAAGTGCAGGTCGTCGTGACGGAAGACGGATACGAGCTGCTCTCCTGGTAGCTGTCCGGCTCAGCTGCAAAGCAATTTCCATGTGCGAGGCGCCCCTTTCGAGGGGCGTTTTTTTATGCTTGAAAACAGCGAATTGAGATTGTAAACAGACATATACTAGATATAATAGACAAGCCGAATATATACCACATAGACATACAACACAGTCTAAACGCACCCTAAGGCACAAAGCTTATGATGAAGTCGACGACAATACGGATGGACGACGACCTCAAGAAAGAGGCGAGCGAGAAGCTCGAGGCGCTGGGCCTGAATTTCAACACCTTCGTCGTGATGGCGACAAAGCAGCTCGTCGCCCAGAACCGCATTCCGTTCGACCTGGTCGTCCCGGGCACTCCGGACGACCGCGAGGGGGCCTGACCGTCTGGTCGCGACGTTCATCATGAAGATAGACGGCATGGCGTCGAGTCGCACCGAGGGGAGGGACGCACGGGTTTTCGGCATCGGGGCTTCTCGATGCGGGCGTCCGGGAACGGCGTTTCTTGCCACCCGGCACGGGCAATCGGCACACTTGCAGACATCAGGGTGATTGGCATGTGGTTTTCAAGGCTGTTCAAAAAGCAAGATGACGCGATCTACGTGCGGAGCCACTGGATCTTCTCCAATCGGAGCTCGAACATCATGGTCATCGGGCGTCGTTACAACTAGACGCATCTCTTCCACACACGACTGGGCGCCCCCGCCTCGCGGCGTTTTTGCTGCGACATGGCGGGGACGCCTGTGCTTTCATGCACATCTATCGACAAATAGCACGCGCTTGACCTGCCCGCGCGCGGATATCGCGGTATGAATAGGGCATTCGTGCTAAAGTCCTTATTTCGAAATCGACGGTTTTCTACATACGAATAGGTAACATATGGAACTTGGACAAATGCTGCCGATCTGGAGCATCGTCCCCTTCGTGGGCATGCTTCTGTCGATCGCGATCATGCCGCTGGTAAAGGGCGAGTGGTGGGAGAAGCACCAGCTCCTCGCCGCCGCGTTCTGGGCGCTCGTGTTCCTCGTGCCGTTCACCATTGGCTTTGGCCCCGAGATGAGCGCAGAGCAGCTCGCCGAGACCATCGTCGGCGACTACATCCCGTTCATCGTGCTGCTGCTGGGTCTGTTCGTTGTCTCCGGCGGCATCCTCGTACGCGGTACCATCGTCGGCACGACAAAGAACAACGTCATCTTGCTGCTCATCGGCACGTTCCTTTCCAGCTGGGTCGGCACGACGGGCGCGGCCATGCTGCTCATCCGCCCGCTGCTTCGTGCCAACCTGTGGCGCAAGCGCAAGGTGCACATCGTCGTGTTCTTCATCTTCATGGTCGCCAACATGGGCGGCTGCCTGACCCCGCTGGGCGACCCGCCGCTGTTCCTCGGCTACTTGCGCGGCGTCCCGTTCTTCTGGACGCTGGAACATATCTGGCCGATCCTGCTGCTCAACACCGTGCTGCTGCTCGTCGTGTTCGTGCTCATCGACCGCCGTATGGTCATGAACGAGGGCAAAGAGGGCCTCGAGGCTCTGCAGCTCGAGGCGACGGCCGACAACCGCGTGCCGATCCGCATCGAGGGCTGGCACAACTTCTTCTTCCTGGCACTCATCATCGTGGCCGTCATCCTGAACGGCGCCATCCCCCAGATGGACGCGTTCATCGACCCGGCGACGGGCAAGACCTACGGCATCAGCGTGTTCGGCACGCACGTCGGCATCGACTATATCGTGCAGGTCGTGTTGATCTTCATCGCGATGGGGCTTTCGTGGGCGACCACGAGCAAGGACCTGCGCGAGCGCAACAACTTCGAGTGGGGCCCCATCTCCGAGGTGGCCAAGCTGTTCATCGGCATCTTCATCACGATGATCCCGGCGCTCGCCATTCTGCGCACCTACGGCGGCAGCATCGGCATCGACTCGCCGCTCAAGTTCTTCTGGGCCACCGGCGCGCTCTCGTCGTTCCTCGACAACTCGCCTACCTACGTCGTGTTCATGACGGCGGCGGGCTCGCTCGGCGCGGACGGTATGCAGTACCTCACGACGGCAGTCGGCGATGTGGCGATGCCCATGCTCCTCGCGATCTCTGCCGGTGCCGTCTTCATGGGCGCGGTCACCTACATCGGCAACGCCCCCAACTTCATGGTGAAGAACATCGCGGAGAAGGCGGGCGTGCAGATGCCGAGCTTCTTCGGGTACATGAAGTGGTCGTGCGGCATCTTGATTCCGCTGTTCATCATCGACTCAATCGTGTTTTTCCTGTAGCCGAGCCGTGAGAATTCGGCTGGTACAATGAGGGCAGTAGATCACTGCCCTCATTTTTTTGGAGGTTCACCATGTTCACCCACGTGCTTGTTCCTTTTGACGGTTCGGTCCAATCGCAGCATGCCCTCAACGCGGCGCTCGAGATGGCAAAGGGCGACGAGCCCGCGCACGTCACCGTCTTGGAGGTTGCCCCTCCCATGAGCTTCGACGACACGACGTTCGAGGTGGCGGCGCGCATGGCGGGCGTTCCCGAGGTGAGCGAGGCTGCCAAGGACGAGACGCGCAAGAACTACGCCGAGAGCCAAAAGCACATCATCCAAGACCAGATCCAGGAGTTCTTCAACTCCGTGCCCGACAACGTCGACATCCAGATCGTCATCAAGAACGGCCGTCCGCACGAGGTCATCGCCGACTACGCGAAGGAGCAGAAGGTCGACTGCATCGTCATGGGGCGTCGCGGTCTGGGCGCCATCCGCGCGGCACTCGGCAGCGTTTCGTCTGCCGTGCTCAGGTCCGTCGACCTGCCCGTCATGGTCGTCAAATAGCTAGAGACCCCGCAAGGCAGTGCGCGACATGGACGTTTTCACCAGACTCAAGAAGGGGTTCATCCGTCTGTTCGTCTTGATCAGGAAGAACCTGCGCAAGATGGAGGCACACCTGGACAGGCGGCAGCCGCATCCCGCATTCGGCGTGCTCGTCATCGTCGTGGGCGTGCTCGTCGCGCTCGCCGGCGTGGCCATGCTCGTGCTCCCGGGGCCGGGCATGCTCGTCCTTGCGCTCGGCGTGGTCGGGGTCATGGTCGGCGTCGGCATCATCCAGGGCAAGTACGGCCCGGAGCGCCTCGCGCGCGAGCGTGCGGCAAAGCACGAGCGTCTGCGCAGGCGCCGCGCGCGCCAGTGCGCCGACAAGTAAACCGTGTCAGTGCCGCGTGCTAGGCTGCAGCACGTCAGCGTCGACGCGGTTGAAAGGTCCAACGCCATGAACGAAATCGAATGTCCCAAATGCCACACCGTCTTCCAGATGGACGAGGCGGGTTATGCCGAGATTGCGCGGCAGGTGCGCGACGCCGAGTTTGCCAAGCAGCTCGACCAGCAGCAGCGCCAGACCGCAGAGCTCGTCGAGGCAAAGACCAAGGGCCAGATGCAGGCAGAGCTCGCGGCACGAGACGCGCGCATCGTCGAGCTCACGGCTGAGATTTCCCAGCGCGATGCCGCGGCAAAGATTGCCCGGCAAGATGCGGAGAGCAGGCTGCAGCACGACATCGCCGAGCGCGAGCAGACCATCGCCCGGCTGCAAGAGCAGCTCGAGCAGCAGACGAGCGCCTTCGAGGCCAAGACGGAGCTCGCCGTCTCCAAGGCCACGGACCATTTCAAGGACGCTCAAGTCAAGGTCGAGCGCGAGCGTGATGAGCTCAAGGCGCGCCTCGAGCAGGAGAAGACCGAAAACGCCCGTCTGCAAGTCGCCCACAAGTCAGAGCTCGAAGAGAAGCTCAGGGTCAAGGACGCGATCATCGCCGACCGCGAGCGCGAGATAGAGCGCGTGCGCGACATGCGCGCCCGCCTCAACACCAAGATGCTCGGCGAGTCGCTCGAGCAGCACTGCGAAATAGAGTTCAACAAGCTCCGCGCGACGGCTTTTCAAAATGCGTACTTCGAGAAGCACACCACCACCGTCGACGGCACCAAGGGCGACTCCAT
>JBJEHP010000138.1:0-2579 GCA_051876145.1 Coriobacteriales bacterium
CAACGTGTGCGTGATGGCGCCCATCATGAGTTCGATCGTGACGCTGCTGCTCCATGGCACCGACGGCTACCTCGCGTACCTCGCGCACGCGCTCCCCATCTCGGTCGTCGCCGCGTTCCTCATCAACACCTTCATCGTCGGCCCCATCGCGAAGATGCTGTACAACAACTACTTTGCCGTGAAGGGCCCCGCCCAGACGACGCACCGCATCGCAAAGCACGTGATGGACATCGCCTACATGCTCAACGACTAGCGGCTCAACGCACGAGCGGCGCGCTCGCGCAGCACGCGGCGTCAGCGGACGCGGAGCGCGCGCATGGCGTTGAGGATCGCGATGCAGGCGACGCCCACGTCCCCGAACACGGCAAGCCACATGTTCGCAAGGCCGATGAACGGCAGCGCCAAGATCATAATCAGCACCTTCACCCCGATGGCGAAGATGATGTTCTGCCAGACGATGCGCATGGTCTTGCGTGCGATCGCGATGGTCGTCGCGATCTTTGACGGCTCGTCTTCCATGAGCACGACGTCGGCCGCCTCGATTGCCGCATCCGACCCCATGCCACCCATCGCGATGCCGATGTCGGCGCGCATGAGTACGGGCGCGTCGTTGATGCCGTCGCCCACAAACGCGAGCTTGGGGCGCTTCGCGTTGACCTCCGCCTCGTCCGCCCCACCCTTCGCGCCGAGTTCTGTAAGCAGCCGCTCAACCTCGTGGACCTTGTCGGCCGGCAGGCACTGCGCGCGATACTCGTCGATGCCCAGCTCGCGCGCGACCGCCGCCGCGACCTCCTCGCGGTCGCCCGTCAGCATCACGCATTTCTTGACGCCCACGGCATGCAGCCGCGTAATCGTCTCTTTCGCATCCTCCTTGACCACGTCGGCGATGACGATGTGCCCCGCGTACGCGCCGTCAATCGCCACGTGCAAGATCGTGCCGACGAGCTCGCAGTCGTCGAACGGCACCTGCTCCGCCTCCATGAGCTTGCCATTGCCCACGAGCACGGCGTGCGAGTCCACCACCGCGGACACGCCCTGGCCGCTGCGCTCTTCCACGTTCTCGATCTTGCTCCGGTCGATGACCCCGCTGTAGCTCTCCCTGAGCGAAAGCGCGATCGGGTGCGTCGAGTAGGCCTCGGCATGCGCGGCGTACGAGAGCGCGAGCTCGGGGTCCACGCCCTTGCCGGGATGCACCGCAACGACCGTGAAGACGCCGTTCGTGAGCGTGCCGGTCTTGTCGAAGACGACGGTCTGCACGCCGCCGAGCGTCTCGAGGTAGCTCGAGCCCTTGACGAGCACGCCGATCTTCGACGCCGCGCCGATGCCGCCAAAGAACGAGAGCGGCACGCTGATGACGAGCGCGCACGGGCAGCTCACGACGAGGAAGATGAGGGCGCTTTCGACGCACTTGGCGAGCGACTGCCCCAACAGCAGCGGCGGGACCAGCGCGAGCACCAGGGCGAGCCCGACCACGATGGGCGTGTAGTAGCGGGCAAAGCGCGTGATGAAGTTCTCCGTGCGAGCCTTGCGCTCGGACGCCTCCTCCACCAGCTCGAGGATGCGCTGCACGGTCGACTCGCCGTACGGCTTCTCGACGCGCACCGTCAGCACGCCGCTCTTGTTGATGCATCCGCTGATCACCTTGGCCCCAACGCCGACCACACGCGGGATGGACTCGCCGGTCAGCGCCGCGGTGTCGAGCTGCGAGGAACCCTCGAGCACCACACCGTCCAGCGGCACGCGCTCGCCGGGCTTGATGACGATCGTGTCGCCGACCTCCACGTCGTACGGGTCGACCTCCTCGAGCTTACCGTCGCGCTGGAGGTTGGCGTACTCGGGCGCGATGTCCATCATGTCCGCGATCGACTTGCGCGACTTGCCCACGGCATAGCTCTGGAACCACTCGCCCACCTGGTAGAACAGCATGACGGCGGCGCCCTCCGCCATGTGCGGGTTGCTCTCCGGGAAAAACACCAGCGCAAACGCTCCCACGGTGGCGATGGTCATGAGGAAGTTCTCGTCGAAGACCTGCCCGTGCGCGATGCCGTGCACGGCGCGGCCCAGCACGTCATAGCCCGCGATGAGGTACGGGATCAGGTACAGGCCGAACTCAATCCACAGGCCGCCGGAGACGTCAAGGAATCCGAGCTTGTCGACTGCCATGATGGCGAAAAAGAGCGCAAGGGCTATGAGGACGCGTACGAGCGTCCGCTTCTGGTGCTGGGACATATGATGCTCCTTGAGTGCTTTGAGCTGGCGTTTTGCCTTAAGGCGGCGCTATGCCTTGATGGTGCAGGTCGGCTCGATCGCGTTGAAGACGCGCTTCGACTCCTCGAACAGCGCCGGATACCTGTCATCGTCGGCGTCGAGCGTGAACTTCATGGTCATGAAGTTAACAGACGCCTTGTTCACGCCGTCGAGGCGCGCGATCTTGTCCTGGATCTTCGCGGCGCAGTTGCCACAGAGCTCGCCTTCGAGCTTGTACATACGTTTCATCGGTCCTCCAAGTTCCCATAAAGATGAGACGATACCCACGGCCCCTCGTGCCAAAGTGAGACGATACCCACGGCCCCTCGTGT
>JBJEHP010000139.1:0-2575 GCA_051876145.1 Coriobacteriales bacterium
GATCTTCTCGAGGTCGAAGCAGTCGAGCCCCTCGATGAGCGGGGCGAGCATGGTGTTGATGACGAACACCATGCCCGGCTGCGTCTCGCCGTAGATGTGCTCGCGCGGGATGGCCTCGGCAAAGCCCTCGATGCCCTCGTCGGTCTTCACGCGCACCAGCACGTGCGCCTGGCAGGTCATGTTACCCGTTGCCCACTTGACCGGCTTGGCAAGCGGTAGGCTCACCGGCGTGGCAACTACGCGTTCGATTTTCATGTGTATCGCGCTCCCTGTTATCCCCTGAATTGTTTTTCTGCTTCCACGCGCCGCATCAGTTCTGCTCCCACATGCGCACGCTCATGTCGAGCGGCTTGGCAAAGTGCAGGCACGTCGTGGCGAGTCCGTCCACTCCCGTGGCCGCGTAGGCTGCGGCGTTCTGCAGGTTGATGCCGCCGGCGGCGATGAGCGTGACCTGCGGGTTGATTCCCTTCAGCTCCGGCACGAGGCGCTCGACCTCGGCGGCGGGCACCTTGTCGAGCTGCACGCCGTCCACACCCGCTTCCACAAGGCGGGCGGCATCCTGCGCCTCGGCCTCGACGAACACCTTCTTCTCGCAGCAGCGGGCCTTGATTTCGGAGAGGCGCTCCACGAGACCATCGACCCCGCCCATGAACTCGAGGTGATGGTCGAAGACGAGCACCGTCTCCGAGAGGCCGAGGCGATGCGGGAAGGCACCGCCCGTCAAGATGGCCTTGAGGTCGAAGGGCTTGGTGCCCGGCATGCTCTTGCGCGTGGTGAGCACTTCGCAGTGCGGATTTGCCGCGTGTACCGCGTCGACCATCTTCCGCGTCTTGGTCGAAAGCGCGCAGTAGTACTCGAAGATGTTCAGGCAGACCTTCCAGCCCATGTGCAGCACCGACGCGGGCGCCTTCACCCACATGAAGCTCTGGCCTGCCGCAAGCCGCGTGCCCGATGGCTCGAACTCGATGTCGTCTGCCCCGAGCATGCGGTAGATTCGAGCCGCTTCCTCCGTACCAACCAGCACGGCATCGTCGCGTGTGTAGTACTCGATCTTGCCCAGCTTGTCCCCTATCCCCAAGACGTGCGTCGTCAAATCGACGCTCGGTACGTCAACACGGATGAGCTGCTCGAGATAGCTATCGGGAATGAACATACAGCACCCCTCCAAGGTCTTCGTCTCTCTCGATTGCGTCTGCACTCCAGTGTATTCCTCTCACGAGCATGCGCGGTCGAGTCCGAGGAATTGCCTCACCTCGGAATCGTGATGATGCTCGAAGAGCTTGGCGCCATCGATGGGGCGACAAGAAGCGATATTCGACAATTAAAGCTCTGACCTGCAGTTTCATATTCTTTGACACATGTATATGACTGAAGGACTAATGAACAGTTTTTGTCATGTGTCTTTTTATTATCATATGCATGCAATTGAGTATGTTAATTGCAGACGTAATTGGCTGTAATCTTCTCAAGAGAACTCACATGACCAAGGAGCGTCTATGCAGATATCACAGAAGACCATCTTGGAATTGCTCGGACAAGAGCACGTGCGCTACGCGATCCCCCTCTACCAGAGAAGCTACGCCTGGGGGCCAACCCAGGCAGGCGATCTGCTGGATGACCTCAACAGGGCGGGAGCACTTGGCAAGGCACACTTCCTCGGCACTTTCCTGTACAACTCAGAGCCCACTGAAACTGGTGCTGAGCTTCGCGTCGTCATCGACGGGCAGCAACGCATCACCACAGTCTCGCTGCTCGTGACAGCGCTCGCAAACCATCTCGACGGACAGAGTGGCCACCCCTCACCAACGCTGCCATCCGCTCAGCAGCTGTGCACCTGCTTCCTGCAGGTGCACGACCCGAACACGCCCCTTCAGCCAAAGCTGCGGTCGGGCGAAGCCGACAATGCGACCTTCTCCGCGCTCGCGCTGCAAGAGCCCCTGCCCGGCAATCCTTCCGAGAAGGTCCTCGAGGTGTATCGGTATTTCGAACAGCGCCTGAAAGACACGGGGCTCGACCTCGCGCAGGTCTGGGCAGGCCTTTCTGCAGCGTATCTGATATGCGCCCAGGCAGACGCCGCAGACCACACGCAGCTCATCTTCGAAAGCCTCAACTCGAAGGGCAAGCCCCTCACGCTTGCAGACCTCGTGCGAAACTACTTGCTCATCGCCAAGTCACATGACGAGCAGGCGCGCCTCTACCACGAGTACTGGGCGCCGATTATAGGGATGTTCCAGCCCGACCCGGGTACGAAAAAGCTCGACAACGCAATCTGGGCGTGGACCAACCTGCGTTTCAGGAAGGCGAACGCGCACACGCCCGGTGCCGCGTACTCCCTGCTCAAGCGCTACGCAGAAGACGAGTACACGGGCACGCTCGAAGACCTGCTCGAAGAGCTGCGCGCTTTTTGCCTCATGTGGGCCGAGAACTACCGCTATCACGCTGTGAAAAAGTTCAAGTCGTCGTTCGACTGGGCGAAAAACGGGCCCAAGACCCTCGTGAGCGATAGGGCGGTCAAGCCGGCATCGCATGAGGGGTCGGTGTCTGCCGCAGATATCGCAGACCAAGTCGACGAGAG
>JBJEHP010000140.1:0-9569 GCA_051876145.1 Coriobacteriales bacterium
CTGTCCGACACATCCATGCTGGGCGCTGGCCTTACATGGACACGGGTCGAAGCCCGGGGAGCGGCCAGCGGACGGAGAAACATCCTGCACGTCATCACCCGGGAACGGGCGGGACAGGTGCGGGGCGTGCCGGTGCTGGCTCCGGTGCTGGAAGCACTCAAGCAGCTGGGCAGATACACCGAGGCGGAGATCAACGCGGCGGTCATTTCCGCCATGTTTACGGTTTTCGTACAGCCGCAGACGGCCACGGACGCCCGGCCGTTCGGAGAGATGCTGCCGCCGGATCAACAGATCGACACAATGGACCAGAGCAGCATTGAGCTGGGCAACGGAGCCATCGTAGGCCTGAATCCGGGCGAAACGGTGGCGTTTGCAGACCCGAAGCACCCCAATGCCGGGTATGACGCCTTCACGGACGCCATGATCAAGCAGATCGGCTCCGAGGCACGCCAGGACCTCGAGCGGCTGTTCGACGTCGGCGTCCACCTCGATCTGACCGTCAAGGTCAAGAAGGACTGGCGCAGCGACGCGAGCCAGATCCGCAAGTTCGGCTACGGAGAGGGCCTGTAGGGGCATCTCCCCATGGCACGCAAGACGTACAAGGAGCGCTGCCTCGTCCTGAGAAAGACCAAGCTGGGCGAGGCAGACTCGATCATCACGCTGCTCGCGCGCGACGGGCGCCAGATCCGTGCCGTCGCCAAGGGGGTGCGCAAGCCGGCGAGCCGCTTCGGCGCGCGTCTCGAGCTGTGCTCGGTGGTCGACGTGCTCTTGTACCCGGGCCGCTCGCTCGACGTGATCAGCGAGGTCCGCTGCGTTTCCACGAACGACGCCTGCCGCATCGGTCTCGAGAAGGCCGGCGCCGCCGAGGTCATCTGCGAGTTCCTGGAAAAGCTCACGCGCGACGGCGCCGCGACGGGAGACCGCGTGTTCGCGCTCACCGAAGTCGCGTTTGCCGCGATCGGCAGGGGCACGGAGCTACAGGCGGGGATGTTTGCCGCCGCGCACCTGCTCAAGGCAATGGCCATGCAGGGCCTGCGGCCCGCCATCCACGAGTGCGCGCTGTGCGGGGCGCCGCTCGGCAAGGTGGGCTTCTTCGACATCAGCATGGGCGGCGCCCTGTGTGCCGACTGCGCGGGCGAGGCTGCCTCCTCGCCCGTCGACGTGGCCATCGTGCCCTGGATCGACCTCATGCTCCGCTCCACCTTCGACGAGCTCTCGCACGTCGAGCAGGCGCCCGTGCGCAAGCTGCTCGACGTGGGCGAGTCGTGGATGCGCGAGCACCTCTCGCTGAATTTGAAGAGCATTCCCTTTCTCAAGTCACTCTACTAGGCTAGAATGCTCACGTCTGCTTTATTGCAGTAAAGTGATGTAGAGGAGAGAACGTACATGAAGAAGAAACTGATCACGGGCATCGTCGTTGTCGCGCTCGCGTGTTTCGGCGTCGCCGCCCTCGCGGGATGCGGTGGCGGACAGTCCTCCAACCAGTCGTCCGACAAGTCGAACGACTCGAAGACCACGCTCATCGTCGGCTTCGATTCCGCCTACCCGCCCTATGGCTTCGTCGGCGACGACGGCCAGTACACGGGCTTCGACCTCGACCTGGCCCAAGAGGTCGCCAACCGCAACGGCTGGGACTACAAGGCAGAGCCCGTCGACTGGGATGCAAAAGACGCGTTGCTCGGCAGCGGCCAGATCAACTGCATCTGGAACGGCTTCACCATCGAGGGTCGTGAGGACAACTACACCTTCTCCGAGCCCTACATGCTCAACGAGCAGGTCGTCGTCGTGAAGAAGGGGAGCGGCATCAACAGCCTGTCCGACCTCAAGGGCAAGACCGTCATGACGCAGGTCGACTCCGCTGCGCTCGACGTCCTCGAGGGTGACCAGAAGGCGCTCGCCGACACGTTCAAGGGCGGCAAGGCCCAGACGATCGGCGATTACAACAACGCCTTCCTGCAGCTCAACTCCGGTGCCGTCGACGCGGTCGCCTGCGACCTGTCCATCGCCCAGTACCAGATCGCGGCGTCTCCCGACAGCTACACCCAGCTGTCCGACGCGCTGTCGACCGAGCACTACGGCGTCGGCTTCAAGAAGGGCGACACCGAGATGGCCGATGCGGTCACCAAGACCCTGAAGGAGATGTACGCGGACGGCACGGTCAAGACCCTGTGCGAGAAGTACGCGCAGTACGGCCTGTCCTACGACAACTGGCTGCTCAAGTAATCGACGAACACGCTGCGAATGACCCTCGAGGCTCGTCTCGGGGGTCATTTGTCTGCCCAGAGGGCTCCACGTTGTTGAGCCTTCCCGGCAGATAGCGCGCGCCACACGGCACGCGCCGGCACGCTTGAAGGGAACGTTTTGGAATTTTCTACGATGATGGCCCTCATGGGCTCCGGTCTGACGCTGACGGCCCAGATCTTTGTCGTGACGCTCGTGGGCGCGCTGCCCTTGGGCGTCGTCGTCGCGCTGTGCCGCATGAGCAGGTTCAAGCCGCTCGCGTGGCTGGCGACGCTCTACATCTCCGTGCTGCGCGGCACTCCGCTGATGCTGCAGCTCATGGCGCTGATGTTTGGCCCGTACTACCTGTTCGGCGCGCAGCTCGGCGCCGATTGGAAGTTCTGGGCGTGCGACATCGGGTTCATCCTCAACTACGCGGCCTACTTCGCCGAGATCTACCGCAGCGGCATCCAGTCGATCCCGCGCGGCCAGCACGAGGCGGCGCAGGTCCTGGGCTACACGCGCGCGCAGACCTTCTTCAAGATCGTCCTGCCGCAGGTCGTGAAGCGCATCCTGCCGGCAATGGGCAACGAGATCATCACGCTCGTCAAAGACACGTCGCTTGCCTTCGTGCTCGGCATCATGGAGATGTTCACGCAGGCCCAGGCGATTGCCGCCTCGCAGGTCAGCATGCTGCCCTACGTGATCGCGGCGGCGATCTACTGGGTGTGCTGCCTTGTCATCGAGTTCATTTTGCATCGCATCGAAAAGCGCCTCGACTACTACCACGACTAGCCCCTCAGGGCCGGTCGTTATCGCTGTAAGGAGAATGCCGAATGGCCGAAACCTCTGAAAAGAAGACGCTCGTCTCGGTCGAGCACGCGCGCAAGAACTTCGGGAGCACCGAGGTCCTGAAAGACATCTCGCTTTCCGTCCACGAAGGCGAGGTGCTCGCCATCATCGGTGCCTCGGGCGGCGGCAAGTCGACGCTTCTGCGCTGCTGCACGCTGCTCGAGACGCTCGACGGCGGCACGCTCAAGTTCGGCGACCTCACCGTCGCCCAGGACAACGGCACGGGCGTGAGCGTGTACGCCGACAAGAAGACGCAGCGCAAGGCACGCGAGCGCTTCGGGCTCGTGTTCCAGAACTTCAACCTGTTCCCGCACTACACCGTCATGAAGAACATCATCGACGCGCCCATGAGGGTGCAGAAGAAGTCGCGTGAGGAGGCCGAGGCAAAGGGCCGCGAGCTCATCGCCAAGATGGGCCTCGAGGGCAAGGAGGACCTCGTCCCCTGCGAGCTGTCCGGCGGCCAGCAGCAGCGCGTCGCCATCGCCCGCGCGCTCGCGCTCGAGCCCGATGTGCTGTTCTTCGACGAGCCGACGAGCGCGCTCGACCCCGAGCTCACGCAAGGCGTCCTCAAGGTCATCCGCGACCTTGCCGCAGAGCACATGACGATGGTCATCGTCACGCACGAGATGAAGTTCGCGCGCGACGTCGCCGACCACATCATCTTCATGGACAAGGGCGTCATCGTCGAGGAGGGCACTGCCGAGCAGGTTATCGAGCACCCGCAGCACGAGCGCACGAAGGCGTTTTTGTCCAAGATCTCGGACTAGCCGTTCGCGGCCCGATTTCGAACGATTGTAAAATATTCTTTAATAATGAATATCTAATAAAAAATATGCACAAATGAGCGTGTATCATGCATCGAGCATTCAGTAATGCTTAACGTTTGCATCCATTAGGGGAGGACACACTCATGAAAAGCAAGGCACTCAAGGCCGCTGTTATCGCGCTTTCCTGCGCGCTTGCCGTGGCATGCCTGGGCCTGGTCGCATGCGGCGGCTCCAGTTCCGGTAATTCCGGCTCTGACGGCTCGAGCTCGGGCAATGCCAGCTCGGGCAACTACAAGCTCGTCGAGAGCGGCAAGCTGACAGTTGGCTCGGACCTGGACTACAAGCCCATGGAATACCTCGACGGCGACAAGCCCGCCGGCTTTGGCGTCGACATGACGCAGGAGATCTGCAACCGACTCGGGCTCGAGATGAACTTCCTGTCCCCGCAGAACTTCGACTCGCTCATCACGCAGGTCAACGGCGGCACCTCCATGGACGTAGCCGTGAGCTCCATCACCATCAACGACGAGCGCGAGGAGCTCGTGGACTTCTCCACGCCGTACTACGACTCGAACCTCGCCATCGTGACGCTCGCGAGCTCCGACATCGCCTCCGCGTCCGACCTGTCCGGCAAGCCCGTGGGCGCGCAGTCCGGCTCGACGGGCGAGGAGTGGGCCAAGGAGAACCTCGGCGACTCCTCGTACACTCCGTACACGGGCCCGACTGATGCCCTCACCGCGCTTCGCGCCGGCAAGATCCAGGCGGTTGTCCTCGATGCGCCCGTCGCCAGCGACTACGTCAAGGAGGATGCGGGCACGTACAAGCTCGTCGACGAGATCGCGACCGGCGAGCAGTACGGCATCGCCATCAACAAGGACAACCCCGAGCTCAAGAAGGCCATCGACTCCGCCTTGGCCGACATGCAGGCCGACGGCACGCTCGACAAGCTCAAGAATAAGTGGCTCGGCACCAGCAACTAGAAGGTGTGCGCTTGGCCGAATCGTGCATATTCGGGACGTTAATATCGAAAATAGGGTATATTCTGATACCTGATTGCGGCCATCGATGGGTATGACCGCTCTGGGAAGGAATCACCAAGGGAGGATTCATGAAGAAGAAGATGACCAAGGGCCTCGTGCTCGCCCTCGCGGGCGTCCTCGCGGTCGCTTGCCTGGGCCTTGCTGCCTGCGGCGGGTCGAGCTCCAACGGCTCCAACTCGTCGAGCCAGAAGTCCGAGGCGAGCTACAAGCTCGTGCAGGACGGCACGCTGAAGGTTGCCACCAGCCCCGACTACAAGCCCATGGAATACCAGGAGGGTTCTGACATCACGGGCTTCGACGTCGCCCTCATCGGCGAGATCGCCAACCGCATGGGCCTGAAGGTCGACGTCCAGAGCCAGGCATTCGACACCCTGGTCACCCAGGTTGCCGGCGGCTCCGACTTCGACTGCGCCATCAGCTCCATCACCATCAACGACGAGCGCTCTCAGACCGTCACCTTCACTGATCCCTACTACGACTCCAACCTCGCGATCGTGGTCCTGAAGGACTCCGGCATCACGAGCCGTGACCAGCTCGCCGACGCCGAGGTTGCCGCTCAGTCCGGTTCCTCGGGCGAGGAGTGGGCAAAGGAGAACCTGCCCAACGCCAAGTACACGCCGTTCCAGGAGACCCCGGACGCACTCGCCGCGCTGCGCACCGGCAAGGTCAAGGCCGTCATCTACGATGAGCCCGCTGCCGAGAACCACGTCGCCAACGAGTACAAGGACTGCTCCATCCTCGAGGTCATCCCGACCGGCGAGCAGTACGGCATCATCGTCAACAAGGACAACGCCGGACTTGCCGAGGCCATGAACGAGCAGATCAAGGCCATCGTCGACGACGGCACCATGGACAAGCTCAAGAAGCAGTACATCGGCTAGGACTGTCCAACCGTTCGTGCCACCTCGGCCATTTTGCTCGGCCAGCAGGTGGTCATTTGAAAGCAAGGGCGTATAATGCGTCCTTGCTTTCTCATTTTTACGAATAAGAACAGGGGAATCATTCATCATGGCCAGTGCTTTGAAGCCGTTTTTCAAACACGTGCTCATCACTGCTCTCGCCTTGTCGGTTGTGATCACGTTCGTCCCGCTCATCGCGGGGGCGATGACGGTCGACTCCACCACGGCGAAGAGCAACGAGACGGGCAGCGACAACATCCTGGGCGGCACGCCGACGCGCATCACCTGGGAGGCCGTCGTCGGCGACGGCGAGACCGTCAACAACGTCGTGGTCCAGCTCCCGCAGGGCTCCGAGTTCACGGACGAGTCGACCGCGAAGGTCACGGTGCTCGAGGGCACGAAGCGCCTGAGCCCCGCCAGCACGGTGTCCATAGACAAGGCGGCGGCAAACGTCACGGTCGATTTCTCCGACCCCATCACCGCAGGCCAGCGCCTGCGCGTCGAGATGTACAAGACCTCGCTTCCCAACGTGACGGGCGAGGTGCACCTCACGGGCACCTACACCACGACCGACGGCTCGACCGGCGAGCTCGGCGAGTCTCCCGCCATCACGGTCACGGCGGCGTCCCCGGCCGAGAAGATCTCCAACTGGCTCGACCAGCAGCCTGCGGTCCAGGCTTGGAACTCCGTCACGTTCCTGCGCCTGTTCTTCCAGCCGCAGCTCGTCGTCTCGTCGATCCCCACGGTGGCAACCGGCTGGCTCATCTCGCTCGCGCTCGTGCTCGTGGGCTTCCCGCTGGCCATCCCGCTCGGCCTGCTCGCGTCGTTCATGAAGATCTCGCGCTCCAAGGTCCTGCACGTGATCGCGGCCATCTACACCGGCATCATCCGCGGCACGCCGCTGTTCCTGCAGATCTACATCGCGTTTTTCGGCCTGCCGCTTCTGGGCGTCAGCATCAACCAGTACGTGCTCGCGGTGTTCGTCATGGCGTTCAACTCGGGCGCCTACCTCTGCGAGATCTTCCGCGCGGGCATCCAGTCCATCCCCAAGGGGCAGTTCGAGGCGTCCCGCTCGCTCGGCATGACCGGCCCGCAGACCATGTTCTCGGTCATCATCCCGCAGACGATCCGCCGCGTCATCCCCACCATGACGAGCGAGTTCATCCTACTGTACAAGGACACCTCGCTGCTCGCGGCCGTCGGCGTCATGGAGCTCATGCTGTACTCGCGCAGCATCGTCTCGCTCACGGGCAACATGACCCCCTATATCGTCGCCGCCATCTTCTACCTGATCGTCACGCTGCCGCTCATCCGCGTGGTCACCGTGCTCGAGAAGCGCCTGGCGCTCGCCGACAACGGCGGGAGCGCCCCCAAGAAGAAGCACAAGGGCCGTCGCGGCGCGTTCTCGCAGATGAAGAGCGAGATTGCAGAGACGGTCGACGAGGACCCGTTCGAGCCCGACTACAACGCGCAGACGCTCCATCATGAGGAGTACGAGGAGAAGAAGGCCGCCGAGAGAAAGCTCGCCGAGGCGGAGAAGAAGAACGGAGAGGCACATGAGTGAGACCGATAGCATGGTGAGCATCCAGCACCTCTCCAAGTCCTTCGGCGACACGGAGGTCCTGAAAGACGTCAACATCGAGGTCAAGAAGGGCAACGTGGTCGTCGTGCTCGGGCCGTCCGGCTCGGGCAAGTCGACGATGCTTCGCTGCATCAACCTGCTGGAAAAGCCGAGCGGCGGGCACATCTACATCGAGGGCAACGAGATCACCGACCCGAAGACCGACATCAACAAGCTGCGCGAGCACGTGGGCATGGTGTTTCAGCAGTTCAACCTCTTCCCGCACTTGACCGCCAAGAAAAACGTCATGCTGGCGCAGCGCAAGGTGCTCAAGCGCTCCAAGGAGGAGGCGGAGCAGATCGCGCTCAAGGAGCTCGCGCGCGTCGGCCTGGCCGAGCGTGCCGACTACCTGCCCTCGCAGCTTTCCGGTGGACAGCAGCAGCGCGTGGCCATCGCCCGCGCGCTTGCCATGGAGCCGCACGTCATGCTGTTCGACGAGGCGACCTCGGCGCTCGACCCCGAGCTTGTGCGCGGCGTCCTCGACGTCATGCGCGAGCTGGCGGAGGAGGGCATGACCATGGTCGTGGTCACGCACGAGATGCAGTTCGCCAAAGACGTCGCCGACCACGTCATCTTCATGGAAGGCGGTGTCGTCGTCGAGGAGGGCACCCCCGACGAGGTCTTCAACCATCCTCAGCACGAGCGTACCAAAGACTTCCTCGGCCACATCTCCTAACTGACACGAGGGGCCGTGGGTATCGGTTCACTTTGACACGAGGGGCCGTGGGTATCGTGTCATCTTGGTTCGAAGGGACACCCCGGCCCCTCGCTTCGCATCGTCGTGCGGCCTGCGACGGTGAGGAGAAATAGAGTTTGCGTTTGGATGATGCATCGGGTATCATCTGGCTTTGTGTGTCTACCCAATGCCTAGTTGCGACCATCCTTTCGGATCGCAACCCAGCATCGGGCGTATTGGAACAGATGCCCAGCGCACACGGGGCATCCGCAAAGAAAGGGACATCGCAATGACGATTTCCAAAGAGCAGAAGGCCGAAATCATCAAGGAGTTCGGCAAGAGCGAGCAGGATTCCGGTTCCGCCGAGGTTCAGGTTGCGCTGCTTACCGCACGCATCAAAGACCTCACCGAGCATGTTAAGGTCCACAAGAAGGACCACCACACCCGCCGCGGTCTGCTGATGCTCGTCGGCAAGCGCCGTCGCCTCCTCACCTACATCAAGGATCGCGACATCGACGAGTACCGCGAGCTCATCAAGAAGCTCGGCATTCGCGACAACGTTTAATTTCGTGAACGAGAAGGCGGGCCCAAAGCGCCCGCCTTTTTGCTATCTGCCTGCCGGCTGGAGCTGGCTTGGCAGATTGCACCGGACGGCATCGGCCGGTGCCTTGCCAGAGGGCATGGGGTCTTCTGGCAGCCCCCGTCTCGCAAGGGGCGAGGCGGGCGAAGTATGGAGAAAAGAAAATGAGCAAAGTAACACACGAGTTCGACCTGTACGGAAAGCACTACTCCTTCGAGACGGGAGAGCTTGCAAAGCAGGCTACGGGCGCCGTCGTCGTCAAGCAGGGTGACACCATCCTGCTCACCACCGCGGTTGTCTCCAAGGAGAAGCGCGACCTCGACTTCTTCCCGCTGACCGTCGACTTCATCGAGAAGATGTACGCCGTCGGCCGCATCCCGGGCGGCTACCTCAAGCGCGAGGCACGCCCCTCCGAGAAGGGCACGCTCACCGCACGCCTGGTCGACCGTCCGATTCGTCCCGGCTTTCCGGATGGCTTCCGCAACGACGTGCAGATTGTCATCACCACGCTGTCGTGCGACCAGGTCAACCAGCCCGACGTCCCCTCGATCATGGGCGCCTCCGCTGCGCTGATGGTCGGCGGTGCGCCGTTTGACGGCCCTGTTGCGGGCGTCCGCATCGGCCGCAACCGCGAGACGGGCGAGTACATCGTCAACCCGACCTTCCAGGAAGACGAGATCTCCGACCTCAACCTGACCGTCGCGGGCACCAAGGACTACCTGCAGATGGTCGAGGCAGGTGCCGACGAGGTCTCCGAAGAGGACATGGTCAAGGCCCTCGAGTTTGGCCAGAAGGTCATCGGCGAGTTCTGCGACGAGCAGCAGAAGTTCCTCGACAAGTGCGAGATCACCCCGTTCGAGTACGAGCTCGACCAGCCCATCCCCGAGGTCATCGAGAAGGTCGAGTCCTACTAC
>JBJEHP010000141.1:0-2548 GCA_051876145.1 Coriobacteriales bacterium
GTTATAATTCGGTGTTCGTAAATCCGCGCACCGGCAGCTCTGCCTGCCCGTTGCGGTTTCTTTCATCGTAAGTATTTGGGGACAAGTAGGGGAGAAGAAATGGCTTCGAACGAGTCTGCGAGCCCCGACCGCGCGTCGTGGTCGGGCAAATGGGCGTTTATCTTGGCCGGTGCGGCATCTGCCGTCGGCCTGGGAAACATGTGGCGTTTCCCGTATCTGGCGGCAAAGTTCGGCGGCGGCACGTTCCTGCTGACCTACCTCGTGCTCGTCGCGACCTTCGGCCTTTCCCTGCTGCTGCTCGAGACGGCGCTCGGCCGCCATACGCGTCAGTCCGTCATCGGCGCGTTCTCGCACTTCGGCAAGAAGTACATCTGGATCGGCATCCTGGCGGCGGTCGTCCCGTTCATCATCACGCCGTACTACTGCATCATCGGCGGCTGGGTCACCAAGTACATGGTCGCCTACCTCACCAACGGGCCGGCTGCGCTCGCTGACGGCGGCACGTTCTTCACGGGCTTCATCACCAGCAACGTCGAGAGCTACGTGTGGATGCTCATCTTCATGGCGCTCGTCTTCTTCGTCGTCGCGCTGGGCGTGCAGGGAGGCATCGAGAAGGCCAATCGCATCATGATGCCCGCGCTCATCGTCATGGCGGTTGCCATCGCCATTTTCACGATGACCATGCCGGGCGCTCTGGACGGCGTCGCCTACTACCTCGTCCCCGACTTCAGCAAGTTCAGCCCCGACCTGGTCATCAACGCGCTTGGCCAGATGTTCTACTCGCTGTCGCTCGCGATGGGCATCATGGTCACCTACGGCTCCTACATGCGCCGCAAGGACTCGCTGCCCAACTCGGTGGCCAACATCGCCGGCTTCGACTTTGGCGTCTCCTTCCTCGCCGGCCTCATGATCGTCCCCGCCGCCTACGTGGCCATGGGCTCTGCCGAGGCCGTCGCGGCAAAGGCCGGCCCCTCGCTCATGTTCATCACGCTGCCCGAGGTCTTCAACTCCATGAGCCCGACCATCGGCACCATCATCGGCTTCGTGTTCTTCCTGCTCGTGCTGTTTGCCGCCCTGACGAGCGCCATCAGCCTGACCGAGGCTCTCGTCTCGATCGTCGCCGACGGAACGGGCCTGTCGCGTCGCCTCTCGCTCATCATCTGCATGGTGTTCATCGTGGTCGTCGGCATCATCGTCAACGCGGGCTACAACGTGTTCTCGGCGGTGCAGCCGCTGGGCGAGGGCAGCACGATCCTCGACTTCTTCGACTTCATCTCCAACTCCGTGCTCATGCCCATCGTTGCGATTCTCACTTGCATCTTCGTCGGCTGGATCGTCAAGCCGAAGGTGCTGGTGGACGAGGTCAAGGAATCCAGCGAGTTCAAGGCCGAGAAGGCCTGGGTCGTCATGGTCAAGTACATCGCCCCGCTTCTGGTCGCCCTCATCCTCATCTCGAATATCCTGCCCTACATCGTGGGGGCGTAAGTCCCCGCAGGCAAACTGACCTGCATACCGCACGAAACACGCGGAGCCGCCGATGCTGCAATCGGCGGCTCCGTTTCTTATTGCCGTGAATTCTTGCGCCCAGCTCTTGCGTGCATCAGCTGCTCGCCACATGGTGCGCGCTGCGCAGGCCTCCTTTCTGGCCAGGGGGCGGTGGGAAGGGCGGCGCGGGGATCGTCGATGGGCAGGTGGGCAGTTCCCGGCCGCAGTTCGCGCATCTGGTCGCCTCGAACGCGTTCTTGAAATCGCAGTACCGGCAGACGCGCCACTGGATCGTGTCCGTGACTTTCCGGCCGCATCTTCCGCAGTGGGAGCAAAACGCACCGCATGCCATGGCTTCCCTCCTCGTGCCGACCGGCGCTTTTGATACGGGCGAGCCGCCGAGCGCTTGCGTGCCCGACGGCTCCAAAAAATGCTGTTTACGAGATTACCCCTCCAGATGACCAGCTTGAAAGGCTACGGCATCATGATCAGGCCGCGGCCGCCAGCTTCTTCGAGCATCTTGCCGCACTCTTCTATCGTTCCGTAGTGCAGCGCGCTGCCAAGGCAGGTCTGGACGCAAGCGGGCTTTTCTCCTCTCTTCACTCGCTCCGAGCACATCGTGCAGAGTTCGGTCGGGATGGCGTAGTAGTTCCAGTGGATGCTGCCGTCCTTGTTCTCGCGCGGGCCGTCCTCGTGGACTTTGATGCCCCACTCGCCGAGGCCAAGGCCAATCTCGTTGCGACATGCCAGCTCGCAGCTATGGCATCCGGAGCAGTACGTGTAGTTCAGAAACAATGCGTTTGCCATGGTCGTGCCCCCTTCCTATGCCATTCCCTTGGCCGCCGCGACGCGCAGGACGTCTTGCTCGGTCAAAATGTCGGTAACGTCGTTTTCGGTCTTCTCGATCCGGGCGATGCAGCATTTGTTGAGGTTGCCCCAGCCCTGAACCCCGTGGTAGAAGTTCGGCAGGCCGACGTTGATGGAGGACTTCCAGTTGCTGAAGAGGTTCGGCTCGTTGGGGTCTTGCTCGGGGTACCACCATGCATGCTGTGCGTGGATGACG
>JBJEHP010000142.1:0-9520 GCA_051876145.1 Coriobacteriales bacterium
ATTTCTCGACGGGGTTTTCTTGTTGCGCTGTGAAAGCGAGTGGCTTATGCAGTAGCGGTGGCCTGCTCGTCTTCCTTGTTGACGATCTCGATCTTCTCAGCAGCACCGAGGTCGTCGTAGCCATCGATGTTCCAGGTCTCGAGGCTGTAGGTGAGGCCGCCGGTTTCCTTGCCAAAGAACATGAGGCGGGGGAGAGCCATGCCGTCGATAAGAGCCAGGTAACCGTGGATCATGGTGAACCAGATGAAGATGTACATCATGAAGTAGTGGATGATGCGGAGCTTCATCAGGCCGCCTACTGCAAAGGTGAAGCCGGCGAAGAATGGGATGTTCATCGTGACGTCCCACAGGCAGAAGCCCGTGTAGCCCATGAACAGGATCAGAACGCCGACCAGCAGGTAGGACAGCTTCTGGGGCACGCCGAGCTTTGCGGAAAGCGGGTGGTCCTTCTTGATGAACAGGTAGTACTTGATCCAAGCGCCAAACTGATGGCGGTTGTACTTCTGCGGGAGCCAGTTCCAGAAGTCGGTAACGGTCTCGCGGGTGCCGCCCATGGGCGACGACTTGATGACGAACGCCAGCACGATACGGGCAATGCAGTTAACCACGAGCACGATGCCGCAGAAGATGTGCAGGCCGCGTGCCAGGCCCATCACGCCACCCAGTACCGGGTAGTGGATCTCGATACCGGACAGGATCAGGAGAATCATCGCAACGAGATTGACCCAGTGCGTAATGCGGAACGCCAGCGGGTGCATCTCTTTGTAGTGTGCGATCTCTGCCATGACTATCGACCTCCCCAAGGACTCATATGCGTCTTGAACTCGTGACCGGTCTTGGGCTCGACGATGTGGATTGCGCAGGCAACGCACGGGTCGTAGCCATGGACAACGCGCAGGGCGTTGATAGGTGCCTCGATGTTGTCGATCGGCACACCGATGAGGCCCTGCTCGATGGTGCCGGGCACGTCGTCGACGTCACGCGGCGAGATGTTCCACGTCGTGGGAACGATTGCCTGGTAGTGCGTGATCTTGTTGCCCTTGATGGTCTCGCAGTGGTACAGAGCACCACGCGGGGCCTCCCAGAAGCCTTCGCCCGAACCGTCGTCGCGGACGCGCTTCGCGAACCAGGGGTTGGTATCGCCCGGGTTCTTGAGGACCTCGACCAGCTCGTGGCACCAGTCCTGCATGTAGCCGGACACGGCGTACGCCTCGATGGGGCGAGCGGCCAGGCGGCCAAGCGCGCTGTTGAGCGCGGAGATGGAAGCGGCGTTGATGGGAAGGCCGACGCCCTTGAGGACGGTGTTGACGCCGTCGATGATCTCGGGGTTGCCGGACATGTAGGAGACGAGCACGCGGGCGAGCGGTCCGACTTCCATCGGCTCGCGCTTGCCGGTCGCGTCGTTGAGGTAACGCGGCGCCTTGGACCAGGTGTACTTGTCGTTGACGACCTCGTTGGCCTCGTCCTTGTAGTAGCCGGGGAACTTCTCGGGCGGAACCGTGACGCCGTCCATCGGGTGCAGCGGCTTGCCGTCGTCTGCATAGTAGGCGTGCGTGGTTTCCTCGGTCATCTTGGAGCCGTCGTACTTCTCGAGCACCGGAGCACCCGTGCCGCCTGCCATGCGGACGATGCCCGCGGGGAAGTAGCGGTCGGTCAGCTCGCGAGACTCGCGGTCGAAGACGCCGAATGCCATGAAGTTGCCATGCTTGTTGTTGCCGATGCCCGCAATGTCCTTGAGGTAGACCTTCGCGATAGCAATTGCGTCGGGGATCATGACCTCGCCGACCCACTCGTGCAGCTGGCGAGCGCGGTCGAGGATGTCGTCCAGCTTCTCGACGGAGGGCACGAACGCGGTGCCACCGGGGATGGAGGTCTGGATGTGCGGCATCTTGCCGCCGATGAGGGCTGCAATCTCGTCTGCGGTGGCCTGCATGTCGAGCGCCTCGATGTAGTGGGCGGTCGCGATGAGGTCGACCTCAGCCGGGAGCTTGTAGGCCTCGGGGGCCTGCCCCTCGAGGAACCAGCCGCCGGACAGCCAGGAGTACTGGCCGTTCTCTGCGAACTTCTGCAGGCGCTTCTGGACGGCGCCGAAGTCGCGGACGCCCAGGCCGTTGGCGATGGCGAACTCGGTTGCGGCCTTCGGGTCGGCCTCGAGCGCGTGCAGCGGGTTGACGTAGTCAAGAGCGCTCAGCTGGTAGAACCACAGGATGTGGCTGTGCATGAACTGCGCGCCTTCTGCCAGGTTGCGAACGATGCGGCCGCCGTTGGGGTGCTGGATGCCGTAGGCTTCCTCGGCTGCGTACACGGAGGTGTGGCAGTGGGAAATCGGGCAGACACCGCAGATGCGCTCGGCGATGAGGGCTGCGTCCGTTGGCTCGCGACCCTCGAGGATCAGCTCGAGGCCGCGGAACAGGCCGCCCGAGACCCATGCCTCGGAGACGACGCCATCCTTGACCTCCATCTCGATGCGGAGATGGCCCTCGATACGGTCGACGGGATCGATGATGGAATGCTTTGCCATTTACTGCTCGCCTCCTTCGGAAACCTCGGCAGCTGCCTTCTCGGCAGGCTCGGAGGTAGCGGCAGCAGCAGAGCCGTGCGTGATGCCGTGCTTCTTGTCGTATTCGCGTACGGGCTCCCAATCGGGTCCGCCAGCACCCTCGGTACGGCCGGCGGCCTTCATGCCGATGCCGTGGACGATGAGGGCTGCGGCGAGAACGCCGGTGATGGTGAGCGCAACAGGCGTCGGCTGGACGCGCAGGCTGCCGATGTGGATGTCCTTCATGCGGTTCAGGAACGGAGCGTTGAAGTCGATCCAGTTGCGCTGGGTGACGCGCGGGTCGCCGGATGCGCAGCCGATGCAGGGAGCGCCTGCGTCGACGCACCAGCTCACGCGGCGGTTCCAGCGGATGGTGCCGCAGTTGGCCTTGGTCTGCGGGCCCTTGCAGCCCATGGCGTACAGGCAGTAGCCCTTGGCCTCTTCTTCGCTACCGAACTCGTAGACGAACTCGCCGTTCTCAAAGTGGCCGCGGCGCTGGCAGTTGTCGTGGATCGTCTCGCCGTAGTAGACCTCGGGCATGTTGTACTCGTTGAGCTGGGGAAGCGTGCCGAGCAGCAGGTACTGCACGATGACCGCGACCAGGGTGGCCGGGTTGCACGGGCAGGTGGGCAGGTTGACGACCGGGGTGTTGACGCCGTTGTCTGCCATGTACTTCTGGATGCCGCATGCTCCGCCGGGGTTGGGCTCTGCAGCGCAGAAGCCACCGTCGACGGCGCAGGAACCGGCGGCGATGACGGCCGCGGCGTTCTTGCAGACGTCGAGGAGCGGGCTTTCGCCAGGAGCGCAGGTGGCTTCGCCGGCGATGCGCAGCGCGTCGCCGTTCCACCTGGTCATGACAGCGCCTTCGACAACCAGGACGTACTTGCCGGGGAACGCTTTGATGGTCTGCTCGCGGGACTCCTCGAGGGAGTAGCCAGCAGCCGCGGAAAGCGTCTCGGAGTAGTTGAGCGCGATGTACTCGAGAATGAGCGTCGCAGGATCGGGATCGTCAGCCTGGGCAAACGACTCGGTGCAGCCGGTGCAGCTTCCAAGCTCCATCCAGACCACCGGTGCGAGCTTGCCCTCGCCACGACCGCCGTTCGTGCCGATGAGCGCATTCTCTTCGATAGCCTCGGCGACGTCGATGCCCGTCACGCCCTCGATGCCGATTGCAGCGGCAATCGAACCACAGAACGCGAGGAAGGCACGACGCGTAAGACCACGCGACTCAAGCGACTCGATAAACGAATCTTTCATAGATACCTCCATCTTTCGGTCAAACCCGCTGCCTGCATTCCCCCAACGCAGATAACAGCAGGGTAACGACAACAGACCCATCATAATTAATGGGCTGTTTGTTCCCCCCACAAAACGGTTGGGAAACAATCGTCGGGCGGAATTTTACCGTTAACGGAAGCTCTTCTACAATAACGAACACGTGCGAGCTCAGTGTGAAAATCAGCAGGTAAATAACACTCTATGAAGACCGAAAAGACCTACATAGCCAAGAACCGCAAGGCGCTTCACGACTACTTCGTGGAAGACCGCATCGAGGCGGGCATCGAGCTGACCGGAACCGAGGTCTGCTCGCTGCGCGAGAACTCGGCGCAGCTGCGCGACTGCTTCATCGTGATTCGCAGGGGCGAGGCGTGGCTCAACGGCGTGCACATCTCGCCGTACAGCCATGGCAGCATCTTCAACGTGGATCCGGAGCGTCGCCGTCGCCTGCTGTTGCACAAGAAGGAGATCCTCAAGCTCCAGCAACAGGCCGACCGCAAGGGCTACTCGCTCATCCCGCTGTCGATGTACTTCAACCCCAAGGGGCGTGTGAAGGTCGAGGTCGGGGTGTGCCGCGGCAAGAAGGAATACGACAAGCGCGCCTCCATCAAGGAGCGAGACACCAAGCGCGAGATAGACCGCGCGCTCAAATCGCGTAATCGCTAACGGTTGCGTGACGGGTGCTTGCAAGCGGGGAGTCCGCACCTATACTTAAGTAACTTGGCGGCGTGACGCCGCTGCGCAGTTCATTGACAACGCTTGAAGCCGGGGGTGACTGGTTTCGACATGATAGTTTTGACAGGGGCAGCAGGTCGTGGTCTCCTCGCCACGCTAAACAGGGGTACAGCCAATTAACTGGCAAAGTTGTTTCTTTCAAGGGTGCACAGCGCAACGCTGTCGCCCTGGCTGCCTAATTTAGGTTCAGCCCTCCCAACCGCATGCTCAATCCCTGGCATGCGCACGGGATCATTATCAGGGGATTGCACTCGTGGACGTAGTCGGTATGCCGCGAGCCAAGCTTGAACCGGCGGAAGGTCGCCACGCTTGTCGGTGTGCCGCGTGGCCTTCCTACCTGAACAGCGACTAAGCCTGTAGACACCTCTCGATTTTCTACCGTGGACCGGAGTTCGATTCTCCGCACCTCCACCAGCACAATCCGAGTGCGACGAATGACCCGAGGGGCCGATGACCCGAGGGGCCGCAGGGTACGTCTCACTTTGAACCAAAGGGACAGGTCAGGCGGCCTGTCCCTTTTTCGTTTTTGACGCGAGAGGCCGGCACGAGGGGCCGTGGGTATCGGTTCACATCCCCGCGTCTAGAGCTGGTCGAGCAGGCGGTCGAACAGCGCGAGGGCATCGTCGATGGGCTGCGAGCTCGCCATGTCCACGCCCGCGCCGCGCAAAAGCTCGATGGGAGGCTTGCTCGAACCGCCCTTCAAAAAGCCCAGGTACTCCTCGACGGCGGGGGTGCCTTCTTCGAGGATGCGGTTGGACAGGGCGATGGCCGCTGCAAAGCCGGTCGCGTACTGGTACACATAGTACTGATAGTAGAAGTGCGGAATGCGCGCCCACTCGAGCGCGATCTCGTCGTCGACGACGATGTCGGGACCAAAGTACAGCTCGTTGAGCTGCCTGTACTTCTCGCACAGCGCGTCCGCCGTGATGCCCTCGCCACGGGCGGCCATCTCGTTTACCTCGAGCTCGAACTCCGCGAACATCGTCTGCCGGTACATTGTGCCGCGGAACTGCTCGAGGAAGTGGTTGAGGATGTAGGCGCGGCGCTTGGGGTCGGTCTCGGTCTTGAGCAGGTAGCGCGTGAGCAGCGCCTCGTTGCAGGTCGAGGCAACCTCGGCGACAAAGATGACGTAGTCGGAGTACACGGGCGGCTGGTTGTGCGACGACAGGTAGGTGTGGATGGAGTGCCCCATCTCGTGGATGAGGGTATACACGTCGTCGAGCTTGCCCTGGAAGTTGAGCAGGATGACCGGGTGCATGCCGTAGCCGCCGGCAGAGTAGCCGCCGCTGCGCTTGCCCGGCGTCTCGTACACGTCGATCCAGCGCTCGGAAAGTCCCTTGCGCACAAGCGCGAGGTAGTCCTCTCCCATGGGCTCGAGCGCCTTCAAGATGAGCTCGCAGGCCTGCTCGTAGGTGAAGTCCATCTCGACGTCTTCCACGAGGGGCACGTACAGGTCGTAGAAGTGCAGCTCGTCGACGCCGAGCGCCTCTTTGCGCATCTTCACGTAGCGGTGCATGGCGGGCAGGTTCTTGTGAACGGTGGAGATGAGGTTGGTGTAGACCTCGGTTGGGACCTCGGTGTGGTCGAGACAGTACTCGAGGGCGCTGCCATACTTGCGCACGTCGGTGTAGAACTTGAGCTGCTTGGCCTGCGCGGCGAGCGTCGCGGCAGAGGTGTTGCGGAACTGCCCGTAGGTGCCATAGACGCTCTTGAAGGCGGACATGCGCAGCGCGCGGTCGGAAGACATCATGAGCGGGATGTAGCTGCCGTGCGTGACCGGGTGGGCGTCGCCCTGTGCATCGTGCGCGTCGGGAAAGCTGAGGTCTGCGTCGTTGAGCAGCGAGAAGATCTCGTCCGGAGCAGATGCCATCTCGCCAGCACGCGCGAGGATTGCCTCCTCGGCGTGGGACAGGACATGCTCTCTCATCCGGAACAGCTGGTCGAGCGAGCGGCGGTAGAGCTCGAGGCCCGGCTCGTCGGCGTAGAACTGCTCCATCTGCGCGTCGCTCAGCTCCAAGATCTCGGACGAGAACCATGCCCCGGCGCTCGCGAGCTGAGTGTAGAGTGTCATGACCTGCGAGGAGTACGCCTGGTACTTGGAGTTACGCGTGTCCTCGTCGCTCTTGCGCTGCGACCAGTTGACGAGCTTGTTCATCTCGAGGTCGACCTGCGTGTCGAGCTGTAGAAACGCGATCAGCTGCGCGGCGGATTTTGAGACGCTGCCCTGGTAGGCGGCGATTTGCTCGGGATATGCCTGCGCGCGCTCGAGCGCCGCCTCGAACGCGGCATCGTCTGCAAACATGTCGGTGAGGTCCCAAAGGTACTTTTCGTCGATTTCCGTACGAGAGTTGTAGGCCATGGCGGTGCTCCTCGTGTCTTTTTGCAGCGCGCGTATGCGCGCGGTTTCTTGTGTCTGCACGGGATTATAGAATGTCCCCGAGACGCGCTTTTTCAAGAAACGGGAGCGTTGCTTTTTAGTTGCTGTAAGATGGGGCAATTATGAATAACAAACCTATTGGCATCTTCGATTCTGGCTTTGGCGGGCTCACGGTGGCGCGTGCGATCCACGAGCGCCTGCCCCAAGAATCCCTCATCTTCTTTGGCGACACTGAGCGCTGCCCGTATGGCACGCGCGATCTGCGCGAGGTCCGTGGCTTCGTCCGGCAGATCTGCACCTGGCTTTCCAAGAAGGACGTCAAGATGATCGTCATCGCCTGCAACACGGCGACGGCGGCCGGCCTGGCGCTTGCCCAGATGGAGTTCGACGTGCCCGTGGTGGGCGTCGTCGAGCCCGGCGCGCGCGGCGCGGTCCGGATGACGCGCAACCGCAAGGTCGGCGTCATCGCCACCCAGGCGACGGTCGACTCGGCCATCTACGCCGACACCATCCGCACGCTCGATGCGGGCGTGACCGTGTACTCGTCGGCGGCTCCGCGCTTCGTCGAGATCGTGGAAGACGGCCTGCGCAAGTCCAACAGCCCCATCGAGCGCCTCACCGCCGAGGCAAGCGACGTCTACCTGCGCCCCGCGTTCCAGGAGATCGCGCGCGACTACCTCGACCCCATCAAGAAGGCGGGCGTCGACACGCTCGTGCTGGGCTGCACGCACTACCCGGTGCTCGAACCGCTCATCCAGCAGGCGGTGGGCGAGAACGTCTCGATCATCTCGTCGTCGGACGAGACCGCAAAAGAGGTCGTCGAGACGCTGACGTACCGCGGGCACCTGTGCGATGGCAGCATCCCGCCGCACAACAGCTTCAACACGACGGGCCGCGACCTCGACGAGTTCCGCCAGATCGGCGGGCACATCTTTGGCGAGCCCATCGAAGACCTCAGCTACGTCGACATCGACACGCTGTAACGCCGCACGTTGCCGGGTATGCCCCGGCGTGCGAGAACAGGAAGGTATCCCATGACAGTAAACATCGGACTCGGCCGCTCCTATGGGCGCACGCCCGACCAGAAGCGCCCGACCAAGATCACGCGCAACTACATCGAGAACGCCGCCGGCTCCTGCCTCATCGAGACCGGGCGCACCAAGGTGATCTGCGCCGTCACCATCGAAGAGCGCGTGCAGAGCTGGCGCAAGGGCAGCAACCTGGGGTGGGTCACCGCCGAATACGCGATGCTGCCCGCCTCGACCGCCAAGCGCTCGGCGCGCGAGTACAAGGGGCGCAAGGGCCGCAGCATGGAGATCGAGCGCCTCATCGGCCGCAGCCTGCGCACGGTCGTCGACATGTCCGGGTTGGGCGGCGAGGTCACGTTCCATGTGGACTGCGACGTCCTGCAGGCAGACGGCGGCACGCGCACGGCGTCGATCACGGGCGCGTGGGTGGCGCTTCACGACGCCATCGAGATGTGGAAGGGCGCCGGCAAGATCCAGGGCAACCCGCTGCTTGACCAGGTCGCGGCCATCAGCGTCGGCATGGTGGACGGCAGGCTGCTGCTCGACCTCGACTACCAGGAGGACTCGCATGCCGAAGTGGACCTCAACCTCGTCATGAACGGGCGCGGCGAGATCATCGAGATCCAGGGCACAGGCGAGCAGACGCCGTTCTCGCGCGAGAAGCTCAACAAGATGCTCGACATGGCAGAAGGCGGAATCAAGGAGCTGCTCGAGGAGCAGCGCAGGGCCATCGAGGAGTAGGCATGGCTGCAAAGAAGGTCGTCATCGCAACAAACAACGCACACAAGCTCGAGGAGATTTCCCGCATCCTCGCCCCGCTGAGCTGGGAGTTCGTGAGCCTCGGCTCGTGCGGGCAGTTCCCGGAGCCGGTGGAGGACGCCGACACGTTCGAGGGCAACGCGCGCATCAAGGCGCTCGCCGCGCTCGAGAACACGGGGCTGCCGGCGCTCGCCGACGACAGCGGGCTCGAGGTGGACGCGCTCGACGGGCGCCCCGGAGTGTATTCGAGCCGCTACGCGGGCGAGGACGCGACCGACGAGGAGAACAACGACAAGCTGCTCGGCGAGCTCGCGGACGTGCCGGACGACAAGCGGACGGCGCGCTTCGTGTCCACGATCGTGTTCGTGGACACCGACGGCACGGAGGTCGTCGCGCGTGGCACCTGCGAGGGCGTCATCGGCCACGAGCGTCGCGGCGAGAACGGCTTTGGGTACGACCCGCTGTTCATCAGCGACGACTTGGGCGGCCTGACGACCGCCGAAGCGGCACCCGAGCAAAAGGACGCGATCAGCCACCGCGGCAACGCCCTGCGCGCGTTTGTCGAGAAGGCCCGCGCCATCTACGCATAGGGTTTGCGGCAGGTGCGCCGATTCACGAAAGTCGCAAAACTTTTCTTGTGACGTGCGGGTGATATCCGCTATACTACGTTCTCGCGCGTAGCGTCTGCGTTCCGGCAGAGGATGGCGCGCGACTGCCGATGTAGCTCAGTTGGTAGAGCACCGCTCTCGTAAAGCGGGGGTCCAGAGTTCGAGTCTCTGCGTCGGCACCATTCACAAGTTGAGG
>JBJEHP010000143.1:0-9520 GCA_051876145.1 Coriobacteriales bacterium
AGGGCGCCTAACAGCGCGTCCATGATCGCGTGCACGAGGACGTCGGCGTCTGAATGGCCGTCGAGCCCGAGCTCGTAGGGTATGTGGACGCCGCCGATGATGAGCTTTCTACCTGCGGCAAATGCGTGAACGTCGTATCCGAGTCCGATCCTTTGCATGGCGCTACCTCTGCCCCACGCGCGCCGAAAGCGCGGCGACGACCGGGCCGACGTCTTCGGGGACGGTCACCTTGATGTTGTCGCGCGGGCCCTCGAGCATCATGACGCGCCCGCCGATGCGCTCGACGAGCGAGGAGTCGTCCGTTCCGACGAAGCCCTCGAACATGGCCTCCTTGTAGGCGCGGCGGGCGATCTTTGCCCGGAAGACCTGGGGGGTCTGCGCGATCCAAAACGCCGTGCGGTCAGGCGTGCCGACGATGGAGCGGCCGTTGACGACCTTGAGCGTGTCGATGGAAGGATGCCCCACGACCACGCCATCTGCATCGAGGTTGCCCTTGAGGGCGTTGATGGCGTGCGAGATCAAGTCGACGGTGACGAGCGGGCGCGCGCCGTCGTGCACGGCGATGTACTCGTAGGTGGTGGGCACGGCATCGACACCGTTCATGCACGATTCCTGCCGGATCTCGCCCGACGAGGCGAACACGATGGGCGTGACGAACGGGTACGGGTCGATGGCGTGCTTGCAATATTCAGCCTGGCGGTTCTCGGGGCAGACGATGACGATGAGCCCCACGTCGGGCGTCGCGTCAAAGGCCTCGGCCGACCAGGTGAGGACCGGTTTTCCGAGCACCTCGAACATCTGCTTGCCTCCGGGGTTGCCGAAGCGCTCGCCCTGACCGCCCGCGACGATGACCGCGGCGGTCGAGGCGCCCTTGGACACGCGTCCCTCGAGCGAGACGCTCGATGCCTCGAAGGTGTTGATCTGGTGGACGAACTCGTCGACTTCTGCCGGCGTGAGCGCTGCCGGGCCCGTTGCCGGATCGGCCTCGAGTGCGGCGTCGTCTTGGGGTGTGTGCTGCATGGCTTTCGTCCTCCCGAAGATTTTCCTTATGCTTCCTGCTCGTCTACTACCAGCTGGGAAAGCCGCGCGATTTCTCGGTCGAGGACGTCGCGGGCGTTTTGCATGGCAAGCAATGTGGCCTTGGCCTGCGGAAATGCACTGCCGGACTTTGTGAGCATCTCGGATTCGCCCCCAAAGTAGAGGCTCACGACGTTGCGGCGCTGCGAGACGGTGATGGCGAGCGTGTCGGTCTGCACGCACATCCGCATCGCGGTGCGGTGCCGCATGCCCGTCTCCTTCGTCTCGAAATCGTCCGTCGGCGTGAGGTGCGTGTTGGCGCGCAAGATCCTGCGCGCGTGCGCGTCGAGGATGATGGCGCCGTCCATCTTTGCAAGCTCGAACAGCCTGTTGGGGGTGAAGGGAACGTCGATGACAAAACCGCCACTGGAAAGCTTGAGGACCTCTTCCGCATCGCCGATGCAGATGAGCGCGCCGGTGTCTGCGGCAAGGATCATATCGAGCGCTGAGCGCAGGTCGGTTCCGGGAGAGACAGCCTTCAGAGCATCTTCCATCGTCTGAATGCTATCGCTCATGCTGCCTCCATCGTGCCTTTTCGCCCACTACGCCGACTCATAATAACACGGTGCCGCCCCTCCACTTGAGAGGTGCGGCACCTTCGAACTACATTTATTTCTCAGGCGCCAACACGTGCCTGAGCTGCGCGACTAGTCAGCCGCCAAATCGCCGTCGGCGGCTCCCCCGCCGACGCTCCCCGATGCCGGGGAAACGTGGAAATCGGTCCGCGGCGCTTCGAGCGCGAGCGTCTTGCGCTCGCGGAGCTTGGGGATCTCTCCTGTGCCCGGAGCGAACACGAGCTCGTCGCCAACGTAGTCGACCAAGATGATCGACCCTTCCGTCCATTTGCCCTCGAGAATCTCTTCCGAGATCGGGTCCTCGATGAGGCGCTGGATGGCGCGGCGCAGCGGACGTGCACCAAACGCGGTGTCGGTGCCCTGCGACTCGATGTACTTCTTGGCCGCCTCGGTGAGCTCGATGCTCATGCCCTGCGCGACAAGGCGCTGGCGCAGGTCGTCGACCATGAGGTCGATGATCTTGACGATGTCGTCGCTCGTGAGCGACTTGAACACGATCGTGTCGTCGAGCCTGTTGAGGAACTCGGGCCTGAACAGCTTCTTGAGCTCGGCGATGACGGAGTCGTGGATGTCCTTGTCGGACATGCCGCTTTGGTTGGTCGTGCCAAAGCCGAGCGGATTCTCGCGGACGATCTCTCGTGCGCCGACGTTGCTCGTCATGATGATGATCGTGTTGCGGAAATCGACCTTGCGGCCCTGCGCGTCGGTCAGGTGCCCCTCTTCGAGAATCTGCAGCAAGATGTTGAAGACATCCGGATGGGCCTTCTCGATCTCGTCGAACAAGACGACCGAGTACGGGCGCTGGCGAACGGCCTTGGTGAGCTGGCCGCCCTCGTCATAGCCGACATACCCCGGAGGCGAGCCGATGAGACGCGATACCGTGTGCTTTTCCATGTACTCGGACATGTCGAACGAGATGAGCGCGTCTTCCGTCCCGAACAGGAACTCGGCGAGCGCCTTGGAGAGCTCGGTCTTGCCGACGCCGCTCGGGCCCAGGAAGATGAACGAGCCCATGGGACGGCGCGGGTCCTTCAGGCCGGCGCGGCTGCGGCGGATAGACTTGGACAGCGCGGTGACCGCCTCGTTCTGGCCGATCACGCGCTCGTGCAACGCGTCTTCCATGCGCAGCAGCTTGGCCGTCTCGGCCTCGGTGAGGTTGGAGACGGGCACGCCCGTGGCAACGGAGACCACGTCGGCGATCTGGTCAGTATCGACCGTGGCGACGTTGATGGCCGCATCTTCACGCCACTTGCGCTCGAGCTCGGTGCGCTCCTTTATCAGGTTCTTCTCCTTGTCGCGCAGCTGTGCCGCGGCCTCGAAGTCCTGATGCCCGATGGCCTCTTCCTTCTTGACGCGCACCTTCTTGAGCTTGTCGGAGACGACGGCGATGTCTTTGGGGACCGTCATGTTCTTGATGCGCATGCGCGCGCCCGCCTCGTCGATGAGGTCGATTGCCTTGTCGGGCAGGAAGCGGTCTTGCACGTAGCGGTTGGAGAGCTCGACGGCGGAGACGATGGCCTCGTCCGTGTAGTGGACGCGGTGATGCGCCTCGTACTTGTCCTTGAGCCCATCGAGGATCTGGATGGACTGATCGATGGTCGGCTCTTCGACCATGACCGTCTGGAAGCGGCGGTTGAGCGCCGAGTCCTTCTCGATATGCTTGCGGTACTCGTCGGTGGTCGTGGCGCCGATGACCTGGATTTCGCCACGAGACAGCGGCGGCTTGAGGATCGCGGCGGCGTCGATGGAGCCCTCGGCGCTGCCTGCGCCGATGATCGTGTGCATCTCGTCGATGAACAAGATGATGTTGCCGTCGTCTTTGACTTCCTTGACGACGCTCTTCAGGCGCTCCTCGAACTCGCCGCGGTACTTGGACCCGGCGACGAGCGCGGAGACGTCGAGCGTCACGAGGCGCTTGTCGCGCAGGATGTCGGGAACCTGCCCGTCGGCGATGAGCTGCGCCAGCCCCTCGACGACGGCCGTCTTGCCGACGCCCGGCTCGCCGATGAGCAGCGGGTTGTTCTTGCTGCGGCGCGACAGGATCTGCTCCACGCGCTCGGTCTCGCGCTCGCGGCCGATGACCGGGTCGAGCTCGCCGCGTGCGGCGCGCCTGGTGAGGTCGGTGCCGAATTCGTCGAGCATCGAGCCCTGCTGCGGGCGCCCCGCCTGCTGCTGGCTGCCCGGATTGGCGAACGGCACGGGCGTGGGGGCGTCGTTGATGAGCTCGGCGACGGTCGCGCGGATCTGCTCGCCATCGACGCCCATATTGGTGAGCGCCTGCATGGCGATGCCGTTGCCCTCGCGCACGATGCCGAGCAGCAGGTGCTCGGTGGAGATGTAGTTCTGGCCGAGCTGCAGCGTCTCGCGCAGCGCGCCCTCGAGTACGCGCTTTGCCCGCGGGGTGAAGGGGATGTGGCCTGCGGCGACCGGCATCTCCTGGTCGGTGATTTCCTTGATTTGTGCGACGGTCTCTTCGTACGTCACGTCGAGCCGCTTGAGCGCCTGGGCGGCGATGCCCTCGCCCTCGCGAATCAGACCGAGCAGCAGGTGCTCGGTTCCGACGTAGGGCTGCTCGAGCTCTCGTGCCTCTTCTTGCGCGAGGACGAGGACCCTGCGGGCCTTGTCGGTGAACTTCTCAAACATGTACTCATGCCTCCTCAAAACTGAGAGAGTCTACTGAGCTGTAGTATAGGCTTCCTTGTAATTGCCCCTGTTACGAGAAGGTGACGGCTCACCCACGGAGACGTGACGCACGCGTGCCACGGCGAACGGCCACTGGCCGGCGTGGCACGCCGCGCGATCTATGGCTGATTCCGGGCAATAAGAAACGGCCACCGGTCGATTGGCGTGCCATCCGGCCATTGGCCGTTTGTGATGGCGCGAAATCGACCAATGGCCGTTTGCGATGGCGGGCGCCGGGGCAACCGCCAAAGGTACGTTACAGCTCGATGTCCGCCTCGGGACGCATGAACGGGAACAGCAGCACATCGCGAATGGAGGCGTTGTCGGTGAGGAGCATGACCATGCGGTCGATGCCGATGCCGATGCCGCCTGCCGGGGGCATGCCGTATTCGAGCGCGCGGATGTAGTCCTTGTCGTAATCCATGGCCTCTTCGTCGCCGGCGGCCTTCTGGCGCATCTGCTCGGCGAAGCGCTCCTGCTGGTCGACGGGGTCGTTGAGCTCGGAGAACGCGTTGGCGTACTCGTGTCCGCAGACGAACAGCTCGAAGCGCGAGGTGAGCTCGGGGTTTTCGGGCTTCTTCTTTGCAAGCGGGCTAATCTCGAGCGGGTGGTCGGTGACGAAGGTCGGCTCGACGATGGTGTCCTCGACGAGCGCCTCGAACAACTCGGAGATAAGCTTGCCCTTGCCCCACGACTCCTGCACCTCGACGCCGTTTTTCTTGGCGAGCGCACGCAGGTCTTCGAGCGAGCGCCCGAACGAGACGTCCTCGCCTGCCTTCTCGCTGGTAAGCTCGATCATGGTCGCACGGCGGAACGGCTTGGAGAAGTCGAGCTCGTGGCCCTGGTACGTGCACGTATACGTGCCGTTTGCGGCAAGCGCCGCCGCTTTGAAGATGCCCTCGCAGAAATCCATCATGCCGTCGAGGTCGCTGAACGCGCAGTACGCCTCGAGCGTCGTGAACTCGGGGTTGTGCGTGAGGTCCATGCCCTCGTTGCGGAAGCAGCGGTTGACTTCGAACACGCGCTCGAAGCCGCCCACGAGCAGGCGCTTGAGGTACAGCTCGGGTGCAATGCGCAGGTAGACTTCCATGTCAAGCGCGTTGAAGTGCGAGGTGAAGGGCTTGGCCGTCGCACCGCCTGCGAGCGTGTGCAGCATGGGGGTTTCGACCTCGAGATAGCCGTCGTCCATGCAGTACTGGCGCACGGCCGAGACAATCTTGGAACGCTTGACGAACGTCTCTTTGACATCGTCGTTCATGACGAGGTCGACGTAGCGCTGGCGATAGCGCAGCTCCTTGTCGGTCAGGCCGTGGAACTTCTCGGGAAGCGGGCGCAGCGACTTGGAGAGAAGCGTCACCTCGGTTGCTGCGACGGAGAGCTGGCCACGGCGCGTGCGCATGACCGCGCCCGTGACGCCGACCCAATCGCCCACGTCGAGCTCTTTGATGCGCGCGAAGGCATCCTCGCCGACGTTGTTGATGCGGATGAAGAGCTGGATGAGCCCGGTGGCGTCCTTGAGCCCCATGAACACGATCTTGCCCTGGCGGCGAATCGCCATGACGCGGCCTGCGACGGAGACAACGTCCTCGGTCGTCTCGCCGTCTTCGAGCTCGGCGTAGCGCTTCTCGAGGTCTGCCGTATGGTCGGTGTACTCGAAGCGTCCGCCATAGGGGTTTTCGCCAGCGTCGATCAGAGCCTGGCGCTTGTTGCGACGGACCTCAATCGGGTCGTCGATGACTTCCTGGTCTTGCTCTGCCATGCCTAGTGACCAACCTTGGTGAGCGTGAACTCCATATGGCGGCCCGTCGGGCCTTCGTAGGAGATGAGGTCGCCCTTCTTGTGGCCGAGCACGGCCGCGCCGACGGGAGACTCGTTGGAGATCTTGCCCTCGGCGGCATCGGCCTCGGCACCGCCCACGATGGTGAAGGTGCGAACATGGCCCTTGGCGTCCTCGAGCGTCACCGTAGAACCGATGACGGCCTTGTTGCCGCGCTTGGGAGATTCGACGATCTTCGCGTTTGCCAGGATCTGGTTGATCTCTGCGATGCGCTGCTCCATGAACGCCTGCTCGTTCTTGGCGTCGTCGTACTCGGAGTTCTCGGAAATATCGCCGAACTCGCGGGCGATGCGGATGCGCTCGCCGACCTCATCGCGCTTCTCGGTCTCGAGGTAATGCAGCTCCTCCTCGAGCTTTGCCTTGCCCTCGGTGGTAAGAACAAGCTCGTTGCCGTTGTTTGCCATGCGTGCTTCTCCATTCGTTTGCAAAACACACGGCGCATGCGAAGGTCCGCTCCGCACACGCCGCTTTACTCATCTAATTGGGCAGAATTCCCTACTCGGCCTTTGTGGCTTTCTCTTCTGGTGCCTCAACAGCATCCGCCACGACTTCGGCAGCCGCAGGCTCGCTCTTTTCAGGCTCGCTCTTTGCCGCCTTGGCCTCGTCTTTCTCGCCGTCCATGCCATCTCGCAGGCTCTTGACCGAGCGTCCGATTGCCTTGCCGAGCTTGGGAAGGTTCTTGGGGCCAAAGATTAGCAACACCACAACGAGGATGATAATAATCTCGGGCATACCGAGAGGTCCGATATGCATAGCATCTCCTCCAGAGATTCAACTGCGAACTAGTACTGTTGGGACAGCGCTAGCAAGACTACCATGCCCGCTGCCAAAATAAAAGAAAGGACTCTTGGAAAGAGTCCTTTCTACATGATAAATGGTCGGGATGACTGGATTCGAACCAGCGACCTCTCACTCCCGAAGCGAGCGCTCTACCAAGCTGAGCCACATCCCGGTAACACGAAGAGAGATTCTAGCAGATTAGAACCGCTTCGCGTCGAGAATTTTAGAAACGCAGCGCGCAGGTCCACCTTCCGCCGCTCGCATACTTGACGACATCGCCCGTATGCGGCGCGTGGATGTAGTTGTTGCCGCCCGTGGAGATGCCGACGTGCCCGCTGCGGTACAAGACATCGCCCGGCTGCGCGGCGTCGACGCTGATGCGCGCCTTCGCGCAGGAGTAGAGCGACTCGGTGTAGTGCGGCAGGCTGATGCCGATCTGGGCATAGGCCCACATAACCAGACCGGAGCAGTCGAAGCTGCTCGGCCCCGATGCGCCCCAGACGTACGGACAACCGACGCGGGACGCCGCGTAGTCGACGACGCTGCCGTGGGTCGGGATGCTAGAGGCCCCGCTGTAGCTGGAGCTCGACGAGCTGGACTTGCTGCTGGAGCTGCTGGATTTGCTGCTAGAGCTGCTGGAGCTGGACTTGCTGGAGCTCGACGAGCTGTTCGAGCTCGAAGAGCTGCTGGAGCTCGAGCTGCCCGAGCCGCTGTTGCTCGTGTTGTCGGAGGCGTTGGAGCTGTCGTTGGATGCCGCCGGCGAGTAGGCCTTCGCCGCCTCTTCCGCCGCCTTGGCAGCCGCTTCCTGCTCTTCGGCGAGCAGCTGCTGATACTCGGCACTCAGGCTGTTGTAGAGGTTGTTGTACTCCGTCTGCTTGGCCTCGATCGTGGCCTTGTAGGTCTTGGCCTCGTTCACGGCGTTGGCGGCCGCCTGCTGCTGGTCGGCGAGCTCCGCCTTGGTGTTCTCGAGCTCGGTGCGCGCGACCTTTGCCGAGGCGACGAGGTCCGCATCGTCCTTGTTGAGCTCGTTGAGGGTGTCCCAAGTCGTGGCAAAGTCGCCGAACGTGCCCGTGCCGAGCAAGACGTCCATGTACGACATCGCGCCCGAGCGGTACATCGAGGTCGCACGGGTCTGGATGTGCGTCTGCAGCTCGTCGATCTTCTTCTGTTGCTCGTCGATCTTTGCCTGGCACTCCTCGACCTTCGCCGTTGCGTTGGCGTAGTCGTCCTGCGTGCGGTTGTACTGGTCGATCGCCGTCTCGAGGTCGCTGTTGAGAGCGTTGAGCTGTGCTGCGACGCTCTGAACTTCGGACTTCTTCTCTGCGGCGGTCACGGCAAGCGCCTTGGTCGGCTCGACGACGCTCAGCGCGCCGAGCGCGAGCGCGGAACCGAGAAATGCCCTGCGGTTGATCTTCATGGTCATACGAATGTCTCCCAAAGTACGTAGATAGCTTGTGTCGGGTTCGTACTGAGTCCCGAATACTACCACCGAATCGATGCCGCAGAGCAAACCTCCACAACACGTGGCGAGATTTTCATATCTGTGCCGCGAATAAAACATGGACAGCACACAAGTGCTGTCCATGTAGCCTTTGACCTGCGGTTATTCGAAATTACTACGTGCTTAACCCACGCGGACGATCTTTCCGCGCACTGCCGAGATGCGGATGACCGCACCGGTATGCGGGGCCTCGATCATCTGGCCATTGCCGATGTAGAGGCCGCAATGGTGGTTGCTGCACGCCACGACGTCGCCAGGCTGCGGGTTGCTGACGGCGGGCATCGCCCAGAAGTCGGACGCGACCCACCTGCGCTTGTGCGAGCCCGTCAGGGCGTATCCGACAAGGCCGGAGCAATCGTAGCCGTTCGGACCGACACCACCCCACACGTAGGGCAGCCCGAGCGTGGAGCGGGCGCGCGAGACGGCGTCTCCCCCGCCGGAGCTTGCCGAGGCGCTTGCAGCCTGAGATTTGGAGCTGCTCGAGCTTGCTTTGGAGCTAGAAGAGCTGGAGGAACTGCTCGAGCTCGTCGACTTGTTGGTGGCCGCCGGCGTGTATGCCGCGGCTGCCGCCGCCTGGGCGCGGGCTGCCGCCTCCTGCTCCTGCGCGAGCAGCGTCTTGTACTCGGAGCTCAGGCTGTCGTAGAGGTTGTTGTACTCGGCCTGCTTGGACTCGATCTGCTGCTTGTAGGACGCCGCGGATGCGAGCGCGTCTTCGGCATTGGTCTTCTGCTCGTCGAGCTCTGCCTTTGCCTGCTCGAGCTCCGCCTTGGTTTGTTTGGTCGTCTCGACCAGGTTGGCATCGTCGGCATTCAGGTGGTTGAGCGTGTCCCAGGTGGTCGCGAACTCATCGAAGCTGCCCGAACCGAGCACGACTTCCATGTAGGACATGGAGCCAGAACGGCACATCGCCTTCGCGCGCGTCTCGATGCGAGTCTGCAGCCCGTCGATCTTCTTTTGGGTCTCGTCGATCTTTGCCTGCGCCTCGTCGACCTTCTGCGTCGCGTTCTCGTATTCGATCTGCGCGGAGTTGTAGCTTTCGACGGCGCCTTCGAGCTCGTCGTTGAGCGT
>JBJEHP010000144.1:0-9509 GCA_051876145.1 Coriobacteriales bacterium
CGAGCAGGAAACCGCTGCCGAGCGCGCGGCGCAGTAGTCAGAAGGCCCCCTCGAGAGGGGCGGTCCCTTGTGATGCCGGCGGGGTTTCTTCCCCCAACTCGCCCCGCCGGCGTGTGGCACGGAAAGGCGATGTGCATGTCTGTCGAAGTGAACGACCTGTTGGATGCCGAGCAGTGGCGCGCGTATGGCGTCGTGTACGGCTTCGTGGGAAACGAGCTGCTCACACCCATGAACCGCTCGGGCAATTACGAGGGGCTCGACCCGTCGTTCTGGGCGGCGATGCCCGTCCCCGACAACGAGAGGGGGGCGCACGGCATGCAGCGCCTCGAGGTGTACGCGCGGGCTGCCGCAGAAAACGCCGAGACCGATGCGGCGGGCGCGCTCGTCTACAGCGACGACCCCGCGGTTGCGGGCATGATCGCGACGTCGGTCGAGTTCACACACCTGTTCATCGGCCCGCCGCGCCCGGCGGCCGACCCCTGGGAGACGGTTAACGACCCCTACAACGACAAGAAGGTCGGCTATGGTCGCGCGACCGTGGCGATGCAGCAGCTGCTCGCCGCCGAGGGGCTCGAGCTGGGCGGCGAGAACAACCAGTTCGAAGACCACATGGGCATCGAGCTGCTGTACCTATCGGCGCTGTGCGAGAAGGCGGCGGCCGCGTTTGCGGAAGGCGACGATGCCGTGCGGCCGGTCGCGGATAAGGCGGCCTGGTTCATCAAGGCGCACCCGCTGTTCTGGATGGAGCGCTTCCGCGCCAATGTCGACGCCGCACGGCCCGAAGGCTACTACTCCGCGCTGCTCGAGTACGTCGACGGGGTGCTGAACGACCATTACGACACGTTGGTCTAGCGCGTCTCCTGCGCACGGAGGGCGGCGGTGCGGGGAGGGGAGCCATGTTGCAAAACGTGCAACGCCAATTGCATGGAGTGCAACGAATCGCCCGCTTGCAGCGCAGTATAGTAAACGCGCTCGAAGGAGTGAGTTTTCGGCATCAGCCAAGACGAACTCAGGGTTTTCGAAGGGCACTCCCCACTGTCGGCCATAGGCAGTACGCCCGAGAAGACTTTAGCGTTATCCCTCCTTGTCTGACATTTGTCAGCTGCAAGAGACCCAGAGAACTTCGGTTCCTGGGTCTCTTGCTTTTTACGGAAAAACTTCGCGGCAACTCCGAGGTAACGGCGCATCATCCAAACCCTCCGGCGAGGCGCACGGCAGGTATCCTCGTCACTAGAATCTCCTCGAGGTTAGGAGCCACTATGTCACTTACAAAGCAGCAGCTCGACGGCTGGACCGTTGGAGCAGCACTCGCATCCATCCCGCGGATCGGCGGGCTCGAGCACGTGCTCCTCACGCGAGATGGCCGTCTGGACGGCGATATCTTCCTGGCATCGCGTGACGAGTACGGCAACCTAGACGTCATCGCCTACATCGATGGCGCCACCTGCAACGCGTACGCCTGCGATGCGCTCCCCAAAGCCGGATCGGCAACGCCGCGCGATACGGGGGAGGTGCCGCTCGTGAGGATCGTCGGGGCGCTCGGCGATGCCACAGGTCAGCTTACCATCCGTCAGGAAAGCGGGGCGTACCGCCGCTACAGTAGGTGGGACCGCCTTGACAAGGGCACACCCCAGCACCCCAACGCGGTCGTGCGGACGTTGCCGCAATGTGGCTGCGGAGGCTATCTGGGCGCTCCGATGCTGTTCGATTCGATGCCGGAGATGACCGCGTACTTCTTCGTCGTCTTCTTGGACGCGACGGGGCAAGGCGGCTCGCGCGATGAGTCGGTCACGCCAGGGCTTACCGCATGCTCGGTCGCGGCATCACGCTAGGTTTCTTGCACACGTGCACGCGAGTAACCCGCTGCCTCACAGCTCGCCCGTGCATGCGCACGAGCGCTTACAGCGCGCGTTCGTGGTAGAACAGCATGAGCACGAACGAGATCGCGTTGAACACGGCCACGCAGACGAGCATCTGCTGATAGCCCAGCATGCCGCTGCCCTGCGAGATGAAACCGACGAGCACGGCCGGCGCCAGCGAGGTGCCGATCTGCCTCACGAGCGCGATCGTGGCGATGGCCGAGTTGCTGTCCTTGGGGTCGGTGTTCTCCAGAATCATGTAGTTGGTCGGCGCGCCCATCGCAAAGCCCATCCCCAGGCCGACGATGGCGAGCCCCAGGACGAGCAGCGGCGCGCTCGGGTTTTTCGCCGCCACGAACGCGAGGAAGAGAAAGCCCGCGATCATGACGACCAGGCCGCTCATCAGCACGGGCTTGGCGCCAAAGCGGTCGATGAACTTGCCCGCGAGCGGCGGTCCCACGATGGAGAGCAGGCCGATGGCGAGCACGTAGTAGCCGCCCGAGCCGACGGGGTCGCCCATCGCGAACTCGGCGAACTCGGGCACGAGTACCATCGAGATGATGCAGCAGCCGATGAAAAACGACACGGCCATGGTGATGACGATGGCACGGTTGTGGAAGTACTCCAGGTGAAACACCGGGTCCTGCGCGTTTCTCTCGACGATGCGGAAGATGAACGCGGAGATGGCGGCGCAGACGAGGGGCACCCACGCGCCGGGCTGGACGATGGTCGCGCCAAAGTCGAAGAAGTCGATGGCCTTCAGGCCAAGCAGCAGCATGAGCACGAACAGGGCAAAGAAGATCGACCCGAACAGGTCCATGCGGCCTTCGGTCTCGACCGTGCTCGTGGGCAGGAAGACGATCGCCCCGATGATGACGAGCACGCAGAAGGGGATGGCCAGGTAGAACATGACGGCCCAGTTGTCGGTGCCCACGAGCCCGATGATGGCGCTGCCGCATGCCGCGCCCAAGACGTTGGCAACGCCTACGATGCCGGCGGCCATGCCGAGCGCCATGCCGCGCTTCTCGGGCGGGAACGACGTGCCCATCTCGGCGTTTGCGACGGGAATCATGCCGCCCGCGCCGGCAGCCTGGACGACGCGCCCGACGAGCAGGATCCCAAAGCCGCCAAAGTGCTCGGAAAGGCCGCAGATAAGGGAGCCCAAGGCAAAGATGGCGACGCAGACGGTAAAGACGAGCTTGCGGCCGTGGCGGTCGGCGAGCTTGCCGATAATCGGGATGAGCGCCGCGTAGAACAGCGTGTAGATGTTGATCATCCAGATGCCCGTGGAATCGTCGACGCCAAAGCCGAGCTGCACGACGGTGCGCACGGGGGAGACCATGCCGACGTAGAGGCCGCCGATGGTCAGGCCGAGGAGGTACACGGCGAGTATGGCGCCGAAGTGCGTGCGGTGGGTCTGCCCCTCGGCATCTGATGCATGTGATGACATATAACTGGTCCTTGTGGTGTCTGCGGCAGCTCGCTTGGGGCTAGCCTTCGGGGAGCTCGCGCGTGACGAACTCGATGAAATCGTAGTGCTCGAAGACCTTGTTCGCCTCGTCGATACGGGAAAGCGCGTCGCGCATGCCCGCAAGTGCCGCCTTGCGTTTCTTGAAGCGGATCTTGCTCGCCTTGCTGTACTGGGCGAGGCACTCGTCAAACGCCTCGACGAGCGGGTCCACCTGCTCGTGGTAGCGGGCGTTGGCGCGCTCGTGGTCGCCCGCCTGGGCGTCCTGCGCGAGCGAGACGATCTGGTCGTGCTCTTCGGAAAGCGCGGTCACGACGCCCAAGATCTCGGAGAGCTTCTTCTTGTAGTCGCCATTGTCGACGGGCTCGTCTTGCTCGAGCGCGCTCACGACGGCAGAACGGTACGTGGCAAACAGCGCGGTGGCGACCTTGCTCGACGTCTTCGCGCGGCGCCAGTAGAACATGACCTGCTTGTGGGCCTCCGCGCGGATTTCCTCGTCTTCTACCAGGTGGAACGTGGTAAATGCCTGCTCTTCGCCGGCAAAGACGCTCGGGTTCCACTGCTCGCGCTCGCGTGCCGTGGCAACGATCTTGTCGAATTCGTCTTCGTCGACGTTGGCATCCGTGATCGCGTTGAGGTCGTTTCCGGACTGCTCGATGGCGTCGAGCAGGATGGCGGTGCGCTTGAGCGCCTCGCCGATGTCGATGCGCGCGGGCTCGTGTGCGGGAGCGTCCTCGTTGTCTTCCTGCTCGGAGGCAGGGGAAGGCTCGGGGGCGGCGGCAGGCGTCTCGGCATCTCCTCGGGCGGCGGTCTCCTCGGCGATGATCTGCGCGACGAGGTCTTCTGCGCTCGTCTCCGCGGGACCTTGCGTGCCTGTGCCGTCAAAGATGTCGTTGCGTTCCACGTTAATGCTCCATTTGCTCGATGTTGTGACTGCGATAGCTATAGTATCGCGTTACGACGCGCTGCGAGGCGAAAAATGGGCTCGAGTCGGCCGGGTTGTGCCGTGTGGCGCGAGACGGGGTATGCGCGTCCGACCTGCGGCAAACGCGCGATGCGGAGAAGTACGGCATGACAGCTTGCGCGCTGCGAAAAGAATCTGTGAAAAATCTCGAAAAATAGTTTGCATTGGCTAACAAATACGGTATAGTACCTGTCAGTTAGCAAAGACTAACTTCCTCTCTCTTCGCCCCAGCATCCCTCCCCCTTCCGGATGCTGGGGCTCTCTCGTTTTCGCGGGGCGAATGCGCGCGGCTGGGCTGCGGCGCGTTGCACGTCAGCCGTACCAGGCGTCGCCGAGGCGCCGTATCCCCTCGGGAATGTCCTCCTCGCGGATCTGCGAGAAGCCGACCAGCACGTAGTTGCGCATGGGGCGGGCGCTTCCCACCCAGTAGCGGTCAGTGCCGTAGACGCGCACGTCGTGCGAGCGCGCGAGGTTGATGAGCTCGGACTGGTCGCGCTTCTCGCCGTCGCCCAGCAGGATGTGGAGTCCCGCATCGGCGCCCACGATGCGCACCTTGTCGCCGAGGTGCTCGCGGATGCTCGCGATGAGGGTGTCGTGGCGCTTGCGATAGCTGTTCACCGTCGCACGCTCGTAGCGAGCCCACTCCGGGCTGCTCATGAACAGGTGCATCATCTCCTGGTCGAGCCACGGCAGCGCGCAGAAGCGGTAGCGTTGCACGTCGTCCCAGCGCTCCATGAGCGCAGGCGGCAGCACCAGGTAGCTCATGCGGATGGCGGGGGAGAGGATCTTCGACATCGTGCCAAGGTAGATGACGTGGTCCGGGCACAGCGAGTGCAGCGACGGGATGGCGTCGGAGCCGTAGCGGTACTCGCAGCAGTAGTCGTCTTCGATGAGGTAGGCGTCGTGCCGCTGGGCCCAGTCGATGACCTTGAGGCGCGTGGCGAGCGGCATGATGTGGCCGAGGGGGAACTGGTTGGAAGGCGTGAGAAAGACGAGCTTCGCGTCGCAGTCCTCGAGTGCGCGCAGCAAGACGCGCCCGCCGCGATAGGCGGGCAGCGCGGTGATGTGCGAGGCGCGCTCCTGAAAGACCTTGCGCGCCGCGTCGTAGCCGGGGTTTTCGATGGCGATGCTGCGCTGCTCGAGCGGGAACAGCGAGATGACGGAGTGCAGGGCACTTTGCGTGCCCGGCTGCATGATGACCTGCTCGGGCTGGCAGTGCATCTCGCGCGTCGCGTTGAGCTTGCGGGCGATGCAGGCGCGCAGGGCGGGCAGGCCGAGCGGGTCGATGTAGGTGGCAGCCCCTGTGAGGTCCTCTTCGTCGAGCGCCTCGACGGCAAACGACTTGAGCAGGCTTGTGGGGAGCCTGAGATAGTCGCGGTTGCCGTAGGAGAAGTCGTAGCGGCAGCCCAGGCTGTCTCCGAGCGGGCTTTTGCGGTGGGCGGGGAGGTGGACCGATGCGGGTGCGGCGTCTTGCTCCGGCAGCTTTGCCTCGACAACCGAGAAGTCGAGGTCTTCGACCACATAGCCGATGCCGCGCTTGCCGTGCGCGTAGCCTTCGAGGCTGAGCTGGTGATAGGCCGCCTCGACGGTGTTGCGGGCGACGCCCAGGCTTGCGGCGAGGTCGCGAATCTTGGGGATGAGGGCGCCGGCGGGTATGCTGCCCGCTGCGATCTGATGGCGGATCTGCTGGTAGATTTGCCGGTATGCGGGAATATCCGAATTACGGTCGATACGGATGTCGACGGGTGCGACCTCGTGCATGTTCCCTCCTCGCCTTTGACACAAGGGGCCGTGGGTATCGGTTCATTTTGGCACAAGGGGCCGTGGACATCGGACCAAAATGGCACGAGGGGCCGTGGGTATCGTGTCATTTTTTCGCAAGTGCTTCTCGCTTCGGCATACATTCTCGACTGTGAATAATTACGTTGCAAAAACAACAAAACCAGTTGCAGGGGATGCAACGGCATTCGCTATCTGGGGGACTACATTTGCATCAGACGAAATGAACGCAACAAGGGTTGGAGGTCGTAATGTTTACTTTGACGATGTGCTTTTTGATGGTAATGGCTCTGTGGTTCGGGCTGACCTACCTGGTCACCCACATCGACCAGATCGACGAGCAGAACCTCGTCGACTACAAGGTCTACAACCTCGCCGAGCTCCGCAAGGCTCAAGAGGCGAAGGCCGCGCGAAAGGCTGCATAGCGCGACGTTTTACCCGCACGAAAAAGACCCCGGAGGCAGAGGTTACCTCCGGGGTCTTTTTTCGTTGCTGCTACTTGTCGAGCCCGAACTGGCTCTTGGAGCTCACCTTACCATCGGAGAAGGTGATGCTGCAGTTCGAGGCGATGTTTTCGCCGTCCCACATGTACAGCTTCGACGAGACGCCGGCAACCTCCGTGTCGCTCGAGAGCTCGCCGTCGCCGCCCATGATTGCCACGACCTCGTCGTAGGTCATGCCCGTCTCGACCTGGTTGTACTTGTCCATCGTGGCCTTCGCGGTGGACTGGTCGTTCACGCCGATCTGGCTCTTGTTCGTGACCTTGCCGTTCTGGAAGGTGATGGTCGCGACGCCCCATCCGTCAGATTCCCACTCGTACATCGTCGTCTTGATGCCGCCGATCTCGTTCGTGCTCTGCTCGGTGCCTTCGGAGCCGATAATGCTCACGACCTCGTCGTAGGACATGCCGTTTTCGATCTTCGCGAACTTGTCTGCGTCGATCTTCGTGCTGTCCTTTTCCTGCTGAGCGCTTTGCGAGGCAGTGCTGCCCGAGTTGCCGGAGCCGTTCGAGCTGTCGGACTTGTTTCCGGCGCCGCTCGCGCACGACCCGATCAGCGCGACGAGGACGATGATCACGATGACGATGATGATGAGTTTCTTGTGGCTCTTCTTCGGAGCTGGTGCTTGCTGCGTGTCTGACATGGACTCTCCCTCGCTTGCTTCATCCCGGCCAGGCAGCGCCTGGCGATTATCTATTGCGCGGACAATTTTTTCAGAGCGAGAGGGCGATTTCCTCAGCTGTCGGCTAAGTCCAAAGGCGTGCACCGCCAAAAAATGGCACGAGGGGCCGTGGGTATCGTGTCATTTTGAATCGAGGGGCCGTGGGTATCGTCTCAAAATAAGGAATCGTGTCTCAGGGTGCAGGTACACTGCTGCACGAGGAACTTGGATGGAAAGGCACGAATGGCTCAGAAAACTATCGTAAGAAGCGAATACGAGTACCGTAGCGCCCGATGGGTCGAGACACCAGACGGGGCCCGCGGCCTTGCGTGCCAGGACGAGCGCACGGGCGCGTGGTTCTTCCGCCATGCGTTTGGCGAGGGCGGGGACGGTGAGAAGCTCGCCGCGCCACCGGCACGGTTCTTGTCGTCAGCCACCACCGACGCGCAAAGGCGACGCGTGCTGGAGCGCTTCAAGCAGCTCACGGTCGCGTGCACGTGGGAAGAGCCCGAATCCAGCTTCCGGCTCAGCTTTGCGCGCAACAGGTTTGGCGCGCACTGCGCTGGCTACCTCGGGCTGCGGCGCAAGGTAGAGCCGGCAGATCCCGATTCCAGCATGGTCGGCTCCGAGGCGTGCGCATTTGCCCGCGAGCTTGTGGAAGAGGAGCTGTGGCGGCTTTCTGGCCTCTACTCGCCTGCTCAGGCGAGCGCAGGCGACTGTGGGTCGTGGCTGCTGATGGCAACCGATGGCGCGCGCTGTTTTCTCGCTCAAGGGGAAGGCGCATGGCCGCACGAGCTGGAGGGGCTGTGTCGCTCCCTTGAGCGCCATGGCTTTCCTTGGCTCATGAACCCCTTCGGCGAGCTTGGCGCTTCAACGACGGAGCCCCTCTAATATGCAAAAAGCACAGCCAGAACTTTTTTGAATTGGGCACTTTGCAACATTCTGCAAATCACATATAGTTCGAGTGCTGCATTGATCGGCAATGCAGAATTTCCAATAGAAAGGGAAAGAACGACATGGCAGTCAACGTTGACCAGATCATCAACAACCACAACACCCGCATGAACCAGATCGAAATCGCCGAGAAGGAGACCGACAACGTCTTCGTCACCGCTTGGGAAGCTGAGCTCAAGAACAGCCTCGCCAACCAGCCGACCGACTAGTTCTTCGCAACATAACAAGCGTTGCAAAAGGCCGTTGCCCCTTCGGGCAGCGGCCTTTTTCATGTCTTTCAGAAAAACGATGGGGCGGGACCACTATCTTCTGGACGAAGGCCCCGCCCCACCGTCATGCACTTTCTGCGCCCCGGGCACTGCAGCGTTTCTTGTCGCCAGCGCGTCTTCAGTCGATTCGTTCGAACACGAGGTTGCACACCGTGCGGTCGCCACCGCCGAAGCCCGCAGAGTTCGCGGTCGACTGCGCGAACGTGTGCAGGCGGTAGCCCTGCGCGTACTGCTCGTTGCAAAGGTCCTCGATCTCGCGGAAGTTCTTCGAGCCCTTGCCGACGAACTTTTCCCTGAGCACGATCTGCATCACCCGGTACTTGCCGTTGCTGTAGCTGATCTTGCCCTCTTCATCGTTGAACGCGTCCATGATTCCCATGTGCATGTCCTCTCTCTCGTATGGCACGATACCCACGGCCCCTCGTGTCCGGCCCCTCGTGTCATTTTGAACCGATACCCACGGCCCCTCGTGCCAGTTTAGACGACGAGGTAGGGGAAGGCGAAGAGCACGAGCGCGAGCACGCAGGCAACACCCACGACGACCTTCCAGACCAGGTACTCCCGGTCCATCTTGGCACGCTCCTCCGCCGGCGGCTCGTCGTTGGCGCCCGATGCGGCCAGGTCGAGCGTGAACTCGCCCTGCTTGCCGTAGACCTTGTAGCAAATCGCGTACACGACCAGCGCGATCGCGCACCAGATGATCCCCGTCGTAAAGGCGTCGGGCTCGAGCTGCGTCATCATCAGGATGTAGATGACGGCGCTCACCGGTGCGCCGATCTTGATGCCGGGCGCCTTGTACGCGCGCTTGAGCTCGGGGAAGCGCTGGCGCAGGAAGAGCGCCGCGATGATGCCGATAACGTAGTAGAACAGGTCGGCGAACAGCGAGAGATTCGCGATGTAGTCGAGCGAGTTGGTGAGGATCAAGACAATCGACACGACGCCGAGCGTGATGACGGAGACGTACGGCGTGCTGAAGCGCTTGCTCGTCTTCGCGAACACCTTGGGCACGGCGCCGTCGCGCGCCATGACGAACAGGTAGCGGCCGGTCGTCGCCA
>JBJEHP010000145.1:0-9501 GCA_051876145.1 Coriobacteriales bacterium
TCTCCGCATACCCCAGCGACAGCGTGGAGTAGCCACCGTAGAGCAGCTTGTCGATGGTCTCGCCCTTGTCGAGGCGCGCGAGGGCACCATGCTGCCACAGGATGGGGGCAGCATCGGAGAGCGTGCCGCGCAGGCGGTCGTGGCGGGCGCGCAGCGCGCGGTGGCACAGCTCGAGGCGCTCGTCAAAGATCTGCCAGAACCTGTCCATGTCCTGCTCGGACGACAGCGCGACGTCCGGGAGGTTGATGGTGACGACGCCCTGGTTGAAGCGGCCGTAGGACTGGGGCTTGTTCGGGTCGTAGTTCTTCGCCTTGGCCACGTTGTTAAAGCCGTTGCCGGAGCGGTCGGGCGTCAGGAAGGAGCGGCAGCCCATGCAGGTGTACGTATCGCCTTCGCCCTCGACTTCGCCCTTGGAGAGCTTGTACTCCTTCATCTTCTTCTCGGAGATGTAGTCGGGCACCATGCGCTTCGCGGTGCACTTGGCAGCCATCTCGGTGAGGTAGAAGTACTCGGAGCCCTCGGTGACGTTGTCCGGCTCGAGCACGTAGATGAGCTTGGGGAACGCCGGGGTGATCCAGACGCCGGCCTCGTTTTTGACGCCCTGGAAGCGCTGGCGCAGCATCTCCTCGATGATCATGGCGAGGTCGTGCTTCTCGTGCTCGTCGCGCGCCTCGTTGAGGTACATGAACACGGTGACGAACGGCGCCTGACCGTTGGTGGTCATGAGCGTGACGACCTGGTACTGGATGGTCTGCACACCGCGGCGGATCTCGTCGCGCAGGCGCTTTTCGACGACGTGGGAGATGTTGTCCTCGTTGGGCTCGGCGCCGAGCGCCTCGACCTCTGCGTAGACCTCGCGGCGAATCTTCTTGCGGGACACGTCGACGAACGGCGCGAGGTGCGCGAGGCTGATGGACTGGCCGCCGTACTGGCAGGATGCCACCTGCGCGATGATCTGCGTCGCGATGTTGCACGCGGTGGAGAAGCTGTGTGGGCGCTCGATCAGCGTGCCGGAGATGACGGTGCCGTTCTGGAGCATGTCGTCGAGGTTGACGAGGTCGCAGTTGTGCATGCGCTGCGCGAAGTAGTCGGAGTCGTGGAAGTGGATGATGCCCGCCTCATGCGCCTCGATGATCTCTTTCGGGAGCAGCATGCGCGCCGTCAGGTCCTTGGAGACCTCGCCGGCCATGTAGTCGCGCTGGACGGAGACGACCTCGGGGTTCTTGTTGGAGTTCTCCTGCTTGACTTCCTCGTTGTTGCACTCGATCAGCGACAGGATCTTGTCGTCGGTGGTGTTGGACTGGCGCTTGAGGTTTTGCAGGTAGCGGTAGATGATGTACTTGCGGGCGACCTCGAAGCGGTCGAGCGCCATGATCTGGTCCTCGACCATGTCCTGGATTTCCTCGACGGAGACGGTATGGCCCGCGGTCTCGCACTCGTCCTGCACATTGAGCGCTGCGAATCTGATCTCGCGCTCGGTCAGGCGACGCGCCTCCGGGACCTCCGCGTTTGCCGCCTTGATGGCGTTGACGATCTTGTCCAGATCGAAGCTTGCCTCAGACCCGTTGCGTTTGATGATCTTCATTAGGTCGCCTCTCCTCATCTTCGAAAATTACATTCATTCAACACAATATGTTGTGTTTTTATCTGATTTGAACTCAATACTTAGTAGCGAGCGAAGAGAAGAATAGACTATCCCGCGGGCGTTTGGGTCGAGGATTATCCACAAAATATTGTGGATAATCCAAGATTTCGCACTAGTTCTAGTGTTGCCGCAGGTAGAGCGCAAAGGGAAGCGCGAAACGAGTTTTCCACTATTTTTTCCGCCCTCCGGTGAACGGCAAAGCGGTCTCGAGGTGACCTCAAATGCCCCGCGAATTGTCTGACACGAGGGGCCGTGGGTATCGGTTCACGTTGACACGAGGGGCCGTGGGTATCGTGTCATTTTTTGGGCACGAGACCACCCAAGGGCTACTCCTTGAGCACGAACTTGCTGCGATGCGTCTCGAGAATGCCTTCCTTTTGCATCTTGCTGAGCTCGTTGGAAAGCGCAGAACGGTCGACGCCCAGGTAGTCCGCGAGCTCCTGCCGGTTGAAGGGGATCGTGAACGTGTTGCTCCCCCGTCTGATCGCCTGGGCGGAAAGGTACGAGAGCAGCTTTCCGCGAATGGTCTTGGGCGACGTGTAGAAGATGCGGCGCGAGAGGTTCATGTTCTTGTGCGCGAACACGTTGAGCAGGTTTTGGCTGATCTTGGAATGATGCGCGCACGCGTGCGTACAGCTCGTGAGGATGCGCGAGACGTTGAGGAACAGCACCTCGGTATCCTCCGTGGCGATGACGTTGACCATGAGCGGCTCGTCGGGGACGGCGGCGTACACCTCGGCGAACACGAAGCCCGGGGCCACGTGCCCCATCACGCTCGTGTTGCCCCACACGTCGTTGCTCTCGATGCGCACACCGCCCGACAGCACGAGCCCGAGCGAGTCCACGCAATCGCCCATCGTATATATGTACTCGCCCTTCTCGTAGGAGCGCCGGCGCGCGTCGAGGCAGCCGAGCATGGCCCTGATCTCCTCGGGCGTCGTCCCTCTGAACATGCGCGTGTGCGAGAGAAATTCGTAGTCGAGCTCTTTGCGTGCCATGCCGTTCACCAATCGCTTCGAAAGAAATGTGCATTTGTTGTAAGAACAACATACATCAACTCTGACGCTTTTAGAATGCAGTCATCGGTTCAAAACAGACGGTTTTTCGAAAGGGGTCTTCATGCTGCGCACGGTCATCCAGATCGACGAGAGCAAGTGCAACGGCTGCGGCATCTGCGCTGATGCCTGCCACGAGGGCGCCATCGCCATTATTGACGGCAAGGCGCGCCTCATGCGCGACGACTACTGCGACGGCTTGGGAGACTGCCTTCCCGCCTGCCCGACCGATGCGATTTCGTTCATCGAGAGGGAGGCTGCGGCCTACGACAGCGCCGCCGTCGCCGCCAACAAGAGGAGAACTGCATTGGAGAACCTGGCACACGCCGGAAGCGGATGCCCCGGCAGCCAATCCCGCACGCTCGAGCACGAGCAGCCCGCCGAGCAGGCAGCACCTGCCGCTCCCGCCGCGGTCGTCTCACAGCTTCGCAACTGGCCCGTCCAGATCAAGCTCGCGCCGCTGCAGGCACCGTACTTCGACGGGGCGCACCTGCTCATCGCGGCAGACTGCTGCGCGTACTCCTACGGCAACTTCCACGCCGACTTCATGAAGAACAAGGTCGCGCTCATCGGCTGCCCCAAGCTCGATGGCGTCGACTACACCGAGAAACTGACCGAGATCATCAAGAACAACAATATCAAATCCGTGACGATGACCCGCATGGAGGTGCCGTGCTGCGGCGGTCTGGAATACGCAACCGTCGAGGCGCTCAAGGCCTCTGGCAAGTTCATCCCCTGGAACGTCGTTACCTTCAGCCTCGACGGAAAGATCCTCGAGAACTGAAGCGTCAATATTGGCGATAACGAGCACACGAGAGAAAGAGGGAATCATGTCTGACAACACCATGTTCTGCTTCCAGTGCGAGCAGACCGCAGGCTGCGAGGCCTGCACCGGCAAGGCCGGCGTTTGCGGCAAGCCCGGCGACGTCGCATTTGCCCAAGACGAGCTGACCGGGGCAATGGTCGGCCTGGCGCGCACCGCACGCGCGGCCGGCAACATCACCGACAACGCCAAGAAGCTCGTCGTCGATGGCCTGTTCACCTGCGTCACCAATGTCAACTTCAACAAGGAGACCGTCGACGAGCTCACCAGGCTCGTGCACGAGGAAGCCAAGGCGATTGCCGATGCAGCCGGCATCGAGGTCGTCGAGGACTACGACATGGCCACCATGTGGAACGAGAACGAGGACATCCGCTCTCTGAAGAGCCTCATCCTCTTCGGCATCCGCGGCGTCGCCGCCTACGCGTACCACGCACGCGTCCTGGGCTCCACCGACGAGACCGTCGACAACTTCTTCTTCGAGGCGCTTGCCGCGCTGGCCGAGAAGGACACCCTCGACGAGCTGCTGCCCCTCACGCTGAAGGTCGGCGAGGTCAACATCACCTGCATGGGCATGCTCGATGCCGCCAACACCGGCGCGTTTGGCACCCCCGAGCCCACCGAGGTCACGCTGACCATCGAAAAGGGTCCCTTCATCGTCGTGTCCGGCCATGACCTCAAGGACCTCGAGCTGCTGCTGCAGCAGACCGAGGGCAAGGGCGTCAACGTCTACACCCACGGCGAGATGCTCCCCGCGCATGCGTATCCGGAGCTCAAGAAGTACTCCCACCTCAAGGGCAATTTCGGCACCGCATGGCAAAACCAGAAGAAGGAGTTCGACAACATCCCGGCTCCGGTCCTGTTCACCACGAACTGCCTCATGCCGCCGAAGGACTCCTACAAGGACCGCGTCTACACCACCGAGATGGTCTCCTTCCCCGAGCTCGTCCACATCGGCGACGACAAGGACTTCACGCCCGTCATCGAGAAAGCGCTCGAGCTGGGTGGCTACGCTGAGGACCAGGAGCTGACCGGCATCAACGGCGGTCACAAGGTCACGACCGGCTTTGGCCAGGGCACCGTGCTCTCCATCGCCGACAAGGTCGTCGACGCCGTCAAGTCCGGCGCCATCAAGCACTTCTTCCTGGTCGGCGGCTGCGACGGCGCACGCCCGGGCCGCAACTACTACACCGAGCTCGTCGAGCAGATCCCCGACGACTGCGTCATCCTCACGCTGGCGTGCGGCAAGTACCGCTTCAACGACCTCGACCTCGGCACCATCGGCGGCATCCCGCGCCTGCTCGACGTCGGTCAGTGCAACGACGCCTTTGGCGCCGTGCAGATCGCGCTCGCGCTTGCCAACGCGTTCGACTGCGGCGTGAACGACCTGCCGCTTTCCTTCATCCTGTCCTGGTACGAGCAGAAGGCGGTCTGCATCCTGCTTTCGCTGCTGCACCTCGGCATCAAGAACATCAAGCTTGGCCCGACGCTGCCGGCATTCATCAGCCCCAACGTCTTGCACGTCCTGGTCGAGAACTACGCAATCGCCCCGACCACGACCCCCGAAGCCGACCTGGCAGAGTGCCTCGCCTAGCTTCGTAACCTCACTATCTCTCTCCTTTGGCCCCGCATGCCCCTCTCCTGCATGCGGGGCAGTCCTTTTTGGGGCGCGCGGCGGGGATGGCGGCAGCAGGTGGAAGCGGGCGCCAGAAATCGTTGGCAGTGCCAGAGCTGGGTGGCAAGGAGGCTGTGCGCGCCAATAATCCCTGGCAGTGCCAATCCTGAGCGGCAAAAGCCACTGATCTTTGGCAGTGCCAGAACTGAGTGGCGCGGGGCCAGTTTCCGCCAATAATCCCTGGCAGTGCCAATCCTGAGTGGCGAGAACGCGCTCTGCGCCAGAAAATCCTGGCAGTGCCAATCCTCAGTGGCGCGGCACGCCGAAACCACTAGAAACCTTCTACCCTGCGAGCTGCATGGCCTTCAGCGCAATCGAAGCGACCGCCACAACTGCCGCGGCAAGCACGAGAATCCTCGATGCCCAGCAGGGCCTGCGCACGGGCTCTTCCTGCTTGACAGCTTCTTCCTCATTTTCCATCAGCCGCCCCCTTATCATCACCAGAGTGCTTTGCCTGCCGCTTCGTGTACCCTGCACCGGCAAGTACTCCAAGGGCTCCCACGGCACAAAACACACCAAGAACAATCAGCAGAGATGCCGGGCTTCCCGCGCCCAGGATCGACAGCATGCCCCCACACACCCCGACTCCGACATTGAAGATAGTGATGACCTGCCCCGAATTTCCCAATGCTGTCATGAGCGCGGGGACACCCGTCGGCACAAGAATCGCCCCTAAGCTGATAAGCACGAGGAACAATGTCGGCCCTTCCATAGAAGGCCAGAGCTCACAGACCAACTGGACAAGAACGCATAGCATCGCGCATACGATTAGCGCACCAAAAAATTCCATAGCCCGCTCCTTTACAAGAAAAAGAGCACGAACGAGATTCCCACGGAAAGAACCGTCCCAATCCCGATCACATACAAGAAGAAATTGACTCCTGCTTTGACGCCCGCCTTTGTTCCCTCGTTTTGAGCGGCATTGACATAACTACTCGCCACGGCGGACACGAGCCCCGAGAACGGCAGCACCGCGCCCATTCCACCAAAGGCCTCGAGCTGTTGATAGATGCCGAACACGTAGAGTATTGCGGCGAGTGCCCCAAGCGAGACCAACGTGAGTGGCATAACCCACATAGATGCCGCCCCCAACAGCGCCCTCCACAAGGCGAACAGCACCTCGCTCACAAGCCCGATGCAAGCGCCGACCATAAAGGCAAGAAGCAGACGACCTGGAACGTTTTTCATAGCAACACACCTCCACATCCTGCATACAGGGCGCACTCCACCCCAGCGTCTTTCCGGAAAACCCGGTAATCCACGTATCGGAAGAAAGCTTTCCGGGCAAATCAAGCGGCATGCGTCCCTGTGCGGTTAGACCCGCGCAACCTGCATCTCGGCTTGAGCAACGACGGCGTCCAGCGCTTTCTTGCAACGGGCGATACGCTCGACGTTCGCTCGGTCTCCGCCGCCCACCAGATAGGATGAGAGCGCGTCTTTTCCAGACACCTTGCTGCCAGCCTGCTGGAACACGTCTTCAAGGTCGTCTTGCGACACCGTGATCTCGAGATAGTCGGCCATCAGCTCCAGAGCATGCCCTATCGCCGCCGTCTGCTGCGCCTCCATATCGAAGCGCTGCTCGAGCCCCTCGCGGTCGATACCCTCCTGTTGCAAGTATTGCTCTTCGGTCAGCTGCCGTTGCACGAGCATGTTCTCGAACTGAGAGACAACGCCCTTCCTCGAGCGCGCGACATCCTCATCGGGAACCTTCCCGATGAGCCTGCTGCCCAGCACAGCAGAACAGTACTCGCGAGCTTGCTCTTTAAATTCCCGATCGAATTGGTCTTGGAGCTGCCCCGCTATCTGCTCGCGAAGCTCAGTCACCGTGTTTGCCTTGCCGCCGTTTTTCGCGACCCACTCGTCGGTCATGGACGCCTTCTGCGCACCGTTTACCTCGAGGAGCTCGATATGCGCCTCGACGGCGTTCGTTTCCGGCTCTTCAGAATCGCTGTTTCCGCCGATTGCCGGAACCTCGAATTCGAAGTCCTTCACCTCACCCGGATGCATCCCCACGATGCCTTCGGAAAGGCCATCAAAGACGAAGCCATCGCCCAGCCGGAAGGGCAGCTCGAGCTGATCCCACCCCTTCATTGGCTCGCCTGCCTCAACGAGGCTGATGATTGCGGTTACCTTGTCGCCAATCTTCGCCGGTTCCTTCGTCGCCTTGTACTCGGGAAGAGACGTCAAGAGCTGCTGAATCTGCATCTCGATGTCTTCGTCTTTGACCTGCCTGCCCGAAAAGGCGAGGCTGACTGGCTCAAATGATGAAAGTCCCAGTGCGCTCTTCTCCATCGCACCCTCCTCTATTGAACATGAGAGTTCGGCCGCGCCTTCCTCACTCGTCGAACGGGCCGTGTCTCAGCGTCTTTACAAATTCTCGTGCATCGACCGGCGGAAGCCGATCCGCACACTCCTGCACAACTCCCTCTGGCGGCCGTTCCTTCGCGCGCCCGCATGGATCCGAGCAGTACTCCCCCGTCCACTTGCAGTGAACTGTTGGCTTCGTGCGTTGCTCGGGCAATTGAGCTCCGCACCAAGAGCAGATACCATCAGCTCCTTGCCCCGCATCGATATCGTTCATCTTCGAGCATTCGGGGCATCGGACAGGCCGATGCTTGCGAGGTGGATGGCATCTCCCGCAATAGGGATTGCACGTCAGACACATTCGCTACACCTCATTTCCCAACGGCAAGCCTCTCCCTCTCGCCGCGGCTCTCTTCTTCGAGCTCCTCGCACGTACCGACAACGATGTCGATCAACTCCTGTTGTGAATTGATGCCGAGTTTCCGGTAGATGTTGTAGGTGTGCGACTTGACGGTATGCTCCGAAATCGTCAGATCTCGTGCGATGACCTTTGCCGTCCTTCCACGAGAAAGCTTTCCGAACACATCGCTTTCTCGTGGCGTGAGGCCATAATCGGCGCAAACGCGCTCGGACGCGATTTCCCATTCGCTCCCGTGGCCGCCGGATTCCTGCTCCTGCGTCTCGACATGTGCAGCTGCAGTGGGCATGACCAGCTTGTCCTGCCCGTAGGGGACAATCGCCACGGCAACCGAGAACAGGGCAACGAGCACGTAGAGCACCCACGTCACGTACGACTGCACCTCGAACACCGCGAGAAAGGTACCGGCTGTGACTCCAACCGCAATTCCCCCGATTACCGGCAGTGTGGCACGCGTGTACAGGTACACGGACTGCACATCGTATTCCGCGGCAAGCACTTGCCTCGTCACTGCACGCGAAATATCCCGCACCATAAGCACACAGTACAGCACGACACCCAGCACGATACTTATGACGCTCGTGAAGCCCGTCGCGATAATCGCGAGTTGAACGCACACGATAAACGGAAAGGTCCATCGCTCGACCGGCCCGAGAAGAACCCAGCTCGCACCCTTTACCTTTGAGATGACAAGGGACACAGTCGATGCCGCGATAAAGCCCAGGCCGAACACGAACGACGCGACGTCATCGCCAAGTGTCTACCACAAAATCACGCACGCAATACCGATCGCAAGCCCCGTGATCGCATAGGAAAACGACGACCTCCAGTCAAACTGCAGACGTTCGACCGACGTCTTCCTGTCAGGCAGAGCCGCCGTTCCCAGTCCGCGGACAAACACGAGGTAGCAGGCGCATCCCAAGAGAATGTAGGCAAGGCAGAAGAACAGCTTGACCACATCTGTCGACACCATGGCTACGATGAACAGCAGCCCGGTCATGCAGTAAATGGACGCTTGCGTCTGGAGGATCTCGTTCTTTGGGACTTCTCGGAGCAGGCGCCCTCCGCTAATGAGCACAAGAGCAACAGCAAAGCCGAACAAAGCACTCGTCACGCCCTCGACGATTGGATACAGGCCAAATAGCAACTCGACGATCGCCATAAAAATAAGGTCGACGGCGGCGACAACCGTCCCTATCAGGTTGGTCTTGCGGTACCCGAAGGCAGTGAACCTATCAGATGCAAGGTAACCGGCGAGCAACGTGACAAGCACCGTAGCGGCGCCCAGCAGCCTGGCTGGATGAACGTCTGGGTGTCCATCGCCCCAGCCGGTAGACTCGACAGTTCCGCAGACGACAACGAGGAACATGCTCGCCACGACAAACGCATAGCCAACTGCGAGAGTGAGCGAGCGCGCCGACGGCAGGAACCTGAACGGCTCCCCCACTTCGTACATGTTGTCGGTGTTGACCTGCATTCCATCCGAAGAAGCATCGACCCGCGCATTCATCGCCTGACCATCCCCCCGTATTCGCTGCAATCGAGATCATCATTATTGATTATTCCACTATTGACACGACCGCG
>JBJEHP010000146.1:0-2533 GCA_051876145.1 Coriobacteriales bacterium
GGTCGGCGTACGGCGGCTCGCCGTGCGAGAACATGCACGTCTCGCACGCAACCGCATGCGCCGTCAGCGCGTATCCGATCGAGTTTTCACCGCTCAGTCTGCTGTTAGTGTCACTCATTGTCATCACGCTCGTCTTGCTGGAACAGGTCGTAGCCGAGTTCTGGATGGTGCTCCACCCATACTATCACCTTCGGCGATTTCCCGGTATCCACTGGAAGGCTGCGCAATAGCATCACCCACGCGCAGCTGGACGGGACGCACGAGGCCGTGGGCACGAACGTCGAGTACGCGCGGTACGTGGAGCTGGGCACGTCCAGGCACGCCGAGAAGCCGGGGGCTTCCCCGCAAGCGCAGGGAGCACCACATCGACACCGACAGCACGTTTATTATGAGGGTTGATGACTTAGGCTTGACAGACGTTGCCCTGCTCGCGGCAAGGAATGCGAGGGAATGATGGTAGATATCGGAAGATGTAGGGATGACGCAAAGCGCAGAGTGAAGAGGCGCTACGGTGACTGGATTGCCGTAACTGGGGAATCGCAGACAGACGACTCGTTCGTGTTCTCTCTTGGCTCCGCTGATGGTGACAGGACGTTGACTGCGAACCTTGAGATGCACGTCTACGACAAGGAAACGGGAACTCATCATGAGGTCAGGCTCCCGTCAAAAGAAGGCTTCGAAATAATCAGGAGCGAGAGGCCAATAGAAGCATGAGCGACTTCCACGCCATAGCCCGCATCCTCGGCGCCATCCGCTCGTGCGAGAGGCGCCCGTTTGACGTCGCGGCGGTGAGCGCCGCGACAGCGGCCCTCGGCTCGATGCTGTAGCCAGGCTCCAGAACGCATCCGGCATTCAGGCCCTAGAAGATTACATCTCTTGGTAAGCCGCAGCACTCGTAAGGGTCGTACGGGACCCCGGTCCTTATTGCCTCCTCCATGAGCCGGCAACACTCGCTCGTGTCTTCAGGAACACCATATCCGCGCTCAATTCCTTTGTAACTGAAGACGATTTTGTATTTTCTTCGCAGCTGACGGCACCGTTCCTCGGTCGTCCTTCAGCTAGCAAAAGCGTCATCGATGAGACGAACCTTCTCTTCTTCTATCGTCATCTTTGAGCCTCCCTCACTATCCGCTTGAGCATCTCGTACGACTCCAGGAATGCCTCCTTAACCTTACCAAGGGCACCTGCCCGAAGCCATCGAGGCAGTGTACATATCTGCGGATGCCCCGGCAGAGAACATCTTGCCATCCAACCCCTCGGATGACCCCACCTGTCATCGCACTTTCGGCCCGCCGGACCTTGACCTCACGCGCAATCATCTTGTACGCATGGCTGGTCGACGGCTTCTTGCACTTCACGACGACCCCACCAGCGTCAATCGTCCCGTCCCGGAACGCCCAGATCGTATTCCAATCGACCAGCTTCAGGTCTTCGAGAATGGATACGGGATCATCCCCACATGCGCGGGGAGCACTCATAGCATGCTTCCATAGAGGGGTACGAAAGGAAGCGGGGAATTTTCGGTTTTGCAGAATTCTCGTAATTCGCTGACCAGCGCAAAGACTGCGAGATGAGAATAATGCGCATTAAAACCATTCCGCCAAGAGGTCGAGCTGGCCAACATCGTGCAGCCTTCCTCCATGCCATCGCGCGTATTAGTCCTTAGTCCCCAGCAGAAGTCGCTCGATTACCGCAGACTGGCTCGACCCGTAGGCCAGCTTGTTCAGCACGGCCTTGGCGGGCTTGCTGATGCGCACCGTAACAGGCACCGTCTCTCCATCGTCGGCGACGGGCCCGAACTGTGTCTCATACTTGTCGGCGTCAAGGTGGGTCTCCGCCCACTCGCGAGCCTCGTCATAAGATAGGGGATTTATCTTTTCAGTATAAAAACGGTCGCTAGCGGGCTCACCATATTGCCTCGCGACGAAGTACTCGCCGTTTTTCTTGCGGTACATACCGGCGCTGACATAGTCGCTACCTGACATCCCATTGTTCCAATAATCGATGCAGTGTGCCGTCTCGGTGTCGTACTTCTTGCCTGCTATGATCTTTTTCATGGCTAAACTTCCTTCCTATTCGTGGAGGGCTGACCGTGCAGCCATTCCCCGCTACCCTGCTCTTCGGAATCCGATAATCTCGCGCCCTTTATTGATTAAGTCGTCGAGGCTGCACCGGCCACAGAACTCGGATAATTCTTGCCGTTCGCCTTGTTCCAATCGGGGTTCCCAGATTACCGCGCACTCCTTGCCGTTTTCTTGGATGCGTCCGCCGTGAAGCCGCTTCTCTGATGAGGTTCTTTTGACCCCCCTTCTTTCCCTCGCTTGCATAGCTGTATTGTCATTTGATTGATTTACTTGCAATAAGAAACCAATTACTTGCAAGCACTATGTCGCGTGGAGATGAAACACGAAAGCGTGACCTTACGCATCTTGGTCTTTTCGCAAGGTCAGCACGGGTGAGCGAATTAATGTGCCCTTGTTCGTTGGGCTGCTCCTGCAAGTGCTACCACAGGCCTTCTTCCGACGGACAGGAT
>JBJEHP010000147.1:0-2527 GCA_051876145.1 Coriobacteriales bacterium
CATGGATCTACAACGGCATTCCCTGCCGTATCAGAAAGAAAGAGAGGGAGTAAGTGAAAAAGAAGTACGCGATTCTCATCTTCTCCAAGCCCCCGATTCCCGGTCTGGTCAAGACCAGGCTCACCCGCTCCCGCGGCGGCACATTCACCGACGAGCAGGCGGCGCAGTTCTTCAAGCGCAGCCTGTGGGACGTGACCGAGCTTGCCTGCTGGTGCATGGACGACCTCGAGGAAGCCAACAGGCGCGAGCGCGAGCGCGACGCCGGGGCCCCCGAGCGTACCTATGACCTGTTCATCTCCACGACGCCGGCAAAGAACATCCAGCTCATGCGCGAGACCCTCGACGAGATCGGCCCGTGGCCGCGCGAGATCCATTACATGTCCGACAAGGGCACGTCGTTCGACGAGCACTTCGACGGCGCCTTCCAGGAGATCTTCGACCAGGGCTACGAGGCGATCGTCTCCATTGGCGCCGACATTCCCACGCTGCCGCGTACGCACGTGACGCAGGCGTTCCAGTGGCTCGACTACTTCAGCGAGGTCCTGGGTACGCCGGGCTTCGTGCAGGCGCCGTGCCAGGAGTGCGGCACGTCGCTCGTCGGCTTCAGCTACGACACGCCCATCAACCACGAGGGCATCTACTACAACATGGACGGACGCCCCGCGTTGGACGGCTACCGCGAGAAGCTCACCGAGAAGAACATCCCCAACGCGTACCTGTCTCCCGTCGCCGACGTCGACGAGATCGAGGACCTGGCCCATGCGCTTTCGTGCGCACGTGCCCTCGAGTGCGCATCCAAGTTCCAGACCGACATCTACGTGCCGCGCCGCGTGCTCGCGTGGGCAGACTACCTGGGCATCAGGTCGGTCGCTCCGCCAAACGACAACCACGACCCGCGCCAGTACATGGACAACCCGGATTCCGAGGAACTGGGCGAGGATGTCGCGGAGCTCAAGCCCGAGCCGACTGACGGCATTCTCTAGGCACTGACACGCGACCCCCGGATTTTGTCAGTTCGGGGGTCGCTTTTTCATAGGAGCAACTACATGACCGAGAAAAGAGACCTTCACAAGGTGCACGCGCTGTGCCCGCATTGCCTGAAGACGCTTCCGGCGCAGGTGTACGCGGACGAGGACAACAAGGTCTGGATGACGCGCACCTGCCCCGAGCACGGCGAGTTTACGACCTATCTCTCGCCGAACGCCGACCACTACCAGTGGCTGCGCAGCATGCACACGGATGTCACGCGCCCGAAGGTTATGGACCAGGAGATCGTCGGCGAATGCTGCAAGAGCTGCGGGCTGTGCAAGCGCCACCTGCGCCGCGGCACGCTCGTGGAGATCGAGGTCACGCGCCGCTGCAACGCGAAGTGCCCGGTGTGCTTCATGAGCGCGGACTTCCCGACGCACGGCATCAGCTACGACGAGATCGAGGGCTTGGTCACGACGCTTGCCGAGAAGGTCGGCCCCGAGACGGGCCTGCAAATCACCGGCGGCGAGCCGACGATCCGCCCCGACCTCGACGAGATCGTCATGATGGCGCGCCGCCACGGCTTCGTCGGGATCGAGATCAACACGAACGGCATCGTCATCGGGCGCTCCAAGGAGTACCTCCAGAAGCTCGTCGACGCCGGCATCACGGGCATCTACCTGAGCTTCGACGGCGTGGACGAGGACCCGTACGAGAAGATCTGCGGCAACGGCGCGATGCTGGCCGACAAGATGGCGGCAATCCAGAACTGCCGCGAGGTCGGCATCCAGATGGTGCTGTGCATGACGATCGTCAAGGGCGTCAACGACGACCTGGTGGGCGAGGTCATCGACTTTGCCTGGGAGAACTCCGACGTCGTGATCGGCGTCGCGCTGCAGCCGGCGTTCATGTCGGGCCGCTTCGAGCCCGAGACCTACGCGGACTACACGGCGGGCGACACCATCTTCGACATCGAGAAGCAGACCAACGGGCGTATCAAGGTGCAGGACATCATGCCGCTCGGCTGCTCGGACCCGATGTGCGATACCGGCACCTTCCTCGTCGCGGCAGAAGACGGCGGCTACGTTCCCGCCACGCGCGACCTCACGCGCGAGGAGTACCTCGAGTACTTCGACCCGACGAGCCCGCAGGGCTCGGTGCTGCCCGACATCCTCTACAAGAAGGGCGTCGACCTGAACAAGGGCATCAGCCTCATCATCATGGACTACATGGACGCGATGACCGCGACGATGGAGCGCATGAGCGAGTGCTCGATGCAGGTGGCGATGAAGGACGGTCGTGTCATCCCGTTTTGCAGCTACCAGATGACGAATGCCGCGGGCGAGCGTCTCTACGAGATGTGGGGGACGGGCCCGACGGAGTTCGAGCATCCTGGCGACGAGCTCTACCACGAGGACTAGGGCCCAGAGCTCAACCCCGCGCGCTGCGCGAAAAGAGTGGCACTGCCACACATCCCACGTTTTATTCACGGGAAACGTGGCAGTGCCACAACTTTGGCGCAAAATGCACGAGAAGATTGGCAGTGCCACGCATCGCA
>JBJEHP010000148.1:0-2526 GCA_051876145.1 Coriobacteriales bacterium
AGCCAATCCTCATCGCGCGCACACTCCGCAATCGGCATGCGGTGCCGAAAAACACAGGCTGCACAGATGCCCCAAAACAGGAGCACCTGCGCAGCCCGATAAAGCCTGTGAGAAGCGTCTAGCTGCGGACCTCGCCGCCCGTGGCCTTGATGACTTTGTCGACGATCTTCTCGTGGGCCTTGTCCACTTCCTCGCTCGTCAGCGTGCGGTCGCTCGCACGGTACGACAGGCGGAACGCCATGGACTTCTTGCCCGCTCCGACGCGCTGCTCGTCACGGTACACGTCGAACAGGCGCACGCTCTCGAACGGGCCCTTCTTGCCCGCGCTCGTGATGCACTGCTCGACACGCTCGGCTGTGACCTCCTCGTCGACGACGATTGCCATGTCGACCTCGATCGCGGGGTAGACGGGAACATCGACGTAGGGGCGTTGCTCGGTCGCAGTCTCGACCAGCTGCTTGACATCGAGCTCGAAGGCCGCAACGGCGCCTTCCGCATCGAACGCCGCGACGGCAAGCGGATGCACCTCGCCAAGCCAGCCGATCACGCGGCCACCAGAGAGCACCTGCGCCGCACGGCCCGGCTGCAGCCACGGGGCCTCATCGGGCTCGAGCGCCTTGAAGCGCACCTTGGGGATGGCAAGCTCGCGCAGCAGGTTTTCCACGACGCCCTTGGCATCGAAGAAGTCGAGCTCGACGGCCGGCTGGTTCCACCCGGGGAGGTTCCACGAGCCGGTGAGCACTGCCGCCACGTGCATGTTCTCCTTGGGATTCTTGCGCCCTTCGGCGGTGCTGAACACGACGCCGCGCTCGAAGAGCTGGACATTGGCAACCCCGCGGCTCTGGTTGTAGGCAACGGAGCGCAGCAGGCCCGGCAGCATGCTGCGGCGCATGACGGACTGCTCGCTGTTCATCGGGTTGATGAGCTCGACCGCCTCGCCAAGGCCCTCTTCGGGGATGCGCGCCTTCTCAAGGTCGTCAGCCGGCACGAGCGAGTACGTCATCGTCTCGTTGAGGCCGCCCGCACGCAGCGCCGCGTCGATCTTGACGAGCAGGTTCTGCTCGTGGCTGCGCCCGCCCGCATGCGCGCCGCCGGGAAGCGTCGGCTCGATGCGGTCCATGCCCCAGATGCGCAGGACCTCTTCGTAGAGGTCGATCTCGCGGATGAGGTCGGGGCGGAACGTCGGCGCGAACACGGTGAGCTCATCGTCGCCCGGCTTGCCCTCGATGCGGCAGCCGAGGTCGGTGAGGATGTCGATCTGCTCCTGGTCGGAAATCTCGGCGCCGATATGCGCACGCAGGCGCGCAGGGCGCAGCGTGAGCTTTGGCTCGACTGCCTTGATCGGGTAGTTGTCGACCGAGCCCTGGCACACCGTACCGCCGGAAACGGCCGCGATGAGCGCCGCTGCAATCTCGCCGTACTCGTCGCAGGTAGATGCATCGACGCCGCGCTCGTAGCGCAGGGACGCCTCGCTGACGAGCGAGAGGTTGCGCGAGGTACGCGAGGTGCGGCCCGTCTCGAAGGTCGCCGACTCGAGCAGCACGTCGGTCGTGTTCTCGGTGACCTCGGAGTACAGCCCGCCCATGACGCCTGCCAGCGCGACGGGGGTCGTGCCGTCGGTGATGAGGGTCATGTCGCTTGTGAGCTTGCGCTCGGTGCCGTCGAGCGTCGTGAACGTGGTGCCGTCCTCGGCGCGGCGCACCAGCACGTGGTGCTTGCCGTCGGCCTGCTGCGGGAACGCGGACAGGTCGAACGCGTGGAGCGGCTGCCCCAGCTCGAACAGGATGTAGTTGGTCACGTCGACGACGTTGTTGATGGAGCGTGCGCCCAGCGAGGTGATGCGCTTGACCAGCCAGTCCGGAGACGGGCCGACCTTGACGTTGCGGATGACGCGCGCCGTGTAGCGCGGGCACAGCTCGGGCTCGTCGATCTCTACCGAGACGAGGTCGGAAACCTGCTCGTCGTTGAGCGGGCCCGGCACCTCGCACGGCGGCTCGTAGCTCCACGGGATGTGGTACATCGCGCCCACCTCGCGCGCGAAGCCCTTCATGGACAGGCAGTCGGGGCGGTTCGGCGTGATCTCGAGGTCGAGCACCGTGTCCGTGAGGCCCTTCCACTCGGCGAACTCGGCCCCGAGCGGCGCGTCCTCGGGCAGCACCATGATGCCCGCATGGTCGCCGCCAATGCCCAACTCGCGTGCCGAGCAGATCATGCCGTTGCTCTTGACGCCGCGCAGCTTGGATTTTTTGATCTTGACGTCGCCGGGCAGCACCGTGCCAACCGTGGCGACGGCGACCTTCTGACCAGCCGCGATGTTGGGGGCGCCGCAGACAATCTGCGTGGGCTCCTCGCCATCGCCAAAGTCGACGGTCGTGACGTGCATATGGTCGCTATCGGGATGCGGCTCGCACGTGAGCACGTATCCGATCTTGACGCCTTCGAGGCTGGCGCCCACCTTGTTGACGCCTTCGACGCCGGTACCGGTCAGGTCGAGCCGGTCGCAGAAGTCCTGCAGCCCATCGGGGA